>JAFZEB010000135.1 GCA_017560855.1 Ruminiclostridium sp. | reverse complement strand
GGATGAGACTCCGCATCAAGGCCTCAGAAAGATCATCCGAAATATTGTCCGCATCGGTGGGGCTGAAATAGGCCTCCATAATGTGGGAGAAGATATCAAAGATGCCGGATATCATCTGGTAGCGGGGCACGCTATAGGTAAACTCAGGATTCAGGATGGCAAAGTCAGGCAGAAACGCTCCCTCGTTGCAGGAGCTCTTTATTTTGGTCTCCTCATGGGTGATGACAGCATCCCCGTCCAGTTCCGAGCCGGTACCCGCCATGGTCACAATGGCACCCACCGGCAGAGGCTGCACCTCCGGTTCCCGCTTTTCCAGCCAGTATTTGGTCCAAAGATCCCCCTCCTCCACGGCAAAGATGGAGACCGCCTTGGCACAGTCGATGACCGAGCCGCCGCCCACTGCCAGGATCAGATCAGTCCCGGACGCCCGGGCCAGCTTTGCCCCTTCCAGAACCTTGGCATACGTGGGGTTGGCCATGATACCAGAGAACTCTGTGACGGTCTTGCCAGAGGTTTTCAGACAGGCCATCACCTGATCGTAAATGCCATTCTTCTTGATAGAGCCCCCGCCATAGGCCAGGAGGACATGTTCCCCATACCGGGAAAGCATCCCGGGCAGGTTCTCCATGGCCGTTCTGCCAAAGAAGACCTGGGTGGGGTTATGGTAGGCAAAATCCCGATCCATGGGGCATCCTCCTTTTTAATAGGTGAGATCTTCTAGTTCATCGTAATCCAGGACGGTAACGGTGCCGCGGCCCAGAGCCACAATTCCCTTATCTGCAAACTGCTTGAGCATCCGGGTGACCACCTCACGGGAGGAACCGATGTGGCGGGCGATCTGCTCATGGGTGGCAGAAAAGGAAGGGCCGGGCTGGTACTTCTTCTCGTCCCGGAGGAAGCAGGCCAGACGCTTCTCCAGACTGAAAAAGACGATGCGCTGGAGGGTGTTCAGGGCCCCGGCAAACTGGGCAGAGGCTCGCTGATAGACCACACGTTCTACGTCCTTGTTATGGTGCATGAGCTGAGCAAGAATAGGCGCCGGCAGGACGGCCACTTCGGTTGGGACCTCTGCAACGATATGGCTCTCGGTCTCCACCGCCTGGAACACGCAGGAGGCCGACAGAACGCAGGTCTGCCCCGCTTTGGCCCGGAGGATGGTGATCTCACGGCCCTCTTCAGACAGGGCAAAGAAAGAAAGCCTGCCCTTACGGACAAAGATGATGCCCACGCAGGCCTCGCCGTGGCGGTGGACCATCTGGCCTTTCTTATAGCTCACCTGCTGAATGGAACGGTCCAGCATATCCTTCTGCTCATCAGTCAGATATTGATAAAAGGGTATATCCCGATTCATAACGACGCCCCCTCAAGTTTTTCAAAAAGTTTTTCGGAATGTGATTAAATCACGGAGTAAAAGCATACCTAGATGGTATTATCATATCACAAAGAACAAGTAAGTGAAACACAGAAATCAAAAATTCATGCGGTAATAACCGAAAGGAGATAACATTATGAAGTTCTACAAGTGCAGCCATTGCGGCAACATCGTTGCTTACGTTCAGGACAACGGCCCCAAGGCCATCTGCTGCGGCGAAGAGATGACCGAACTGGTCCCCAAGACCGCTGATTCCGCTGTTGAGAAGCACGTCCCCGTGGTTGAGGTCGAGGGCAGCCTGGTGAAGGTCACCGTCGGTTCCACCCTGCACCCCATGGCAGAGGAACACTTCATCCAGTGGATCGCTCTGGAGACCGAGCAGGGCAACCAGCGCAAGACCCTGAAGCCCGGCCAGGAGCCCACCGTCACCTTCGCTCTGGTTCCCGGCGACAAGGTGGTTGCTGCTTACGAGTACTGCAACCTGCACGGCCTGTGGAAGGCATAATTGCATAAACTTTTCAGCCCCGCACCGAAAGGTGCGGGGCTTTTTTATGGACCTGAACAGGCAACGCGATTCCAGGCAGATGGATCACCCCCTGCTGCACGCAACCTTCAGGCACACCGACAGGTAGAAAAAGTTTTTCAAAAAATCTGTATTCGGTGATAAAATCACGGAGGATACCCATACTTAGATGGTAACATCATATCAACAAAAGGGAATACAAAAACACCTAACACATTGAAATAAACATGAACACGGTACAAACCGAAAGGAGAAATCATTATGAAGTTCTTTAAGTGCAATCATTGCGGCAACATCGTTTCTTATGTTCAGGATAATGGCCCCAAGGTCATCTGCTGCGGCGAAGAGATGGTCGAACTGGTCCCCAAGACCGCTGACTCCGCTGTGGAAAAGCATGTCCCCGTGGTTGAGGTCGAGGGCAACCTGGTCAAGGTCATCGTTGGTTCCACCCTGCACCCCATGGCTGAAGAGCACTCCATCCAGTGGATCGCTCTGGAAACCGAGCAGGGCGAACAGCTCAAGTACCTGAAGCCCGGCCAGGAGCCTGTGGTCACCTTCCAGCTGGTCCCCGGCGATAAGGTGGTTGCTGCTTACGAGTACTGCAACCTGCACGGCCTGTGGAAGGCATAAGTTCAAGTACCATGAGATCCGCACCCTTTGGTGCGGATCTTTTTTAACTTTTTACCATTCTCGTTGCATATGCAACGTACTATTTCAGACAAAAACAGTACAATATATCCATCCAAGCATTCTGTGAAAAGAAATGAGGTTGAATCTGATGAAAAAAATCTTTGCTCTGCTTCTGTCCCTGGTGATGGTCTTTACCCTGTGCGCCTGCGGCGGCAGCGCCACCGAGGAAGCTCCCGAGGATACCGCCTTTGAAGGCACCACCATCCGCATCGGCGGCCTGCAGGGTCCCACCTCCAT
>JAFZEB010000134.1 GCA_017560855.1 Ruminiclostridium sp. | reverse complement strand
CCTGGCGGGAGAGATCCCCAGCCCCGTGGACCCGCCCTCCGGTTGTCGGTTCCGGACCCGGTGCCCCTATGCCCAAGAGATCTGTGCCCGGGAGATCCCGGAGATGCAGTCTGTGGGAGAGGGCCAGGTGGCCTGCCACTTTCCATTAAAATAAGGAGTGTGACCCATGCCCTTTGCTGACCTCCACTGCGACACCATAGCCTGGATGCGCCATGAGCGTCTGGCCGGAAAGACCATGTCCCTGCGGGACACTTATGAGATGCACGTGAACCTGGAAAAGCTCCGGGCCAGCGGCTACTGCTTACAGAATTTCGCCCTCTTCGTGAATACGGAGGAGACCAAAGACCCCTGGGGGACTGTCCTGGCCCTGGCCGAGCTGTATGTCAGCCAGACGGAAAAGAACCGGGACTGGGTGACCCCCTGCCATACCTTCACGGATGTGGAGACCGCTCGTAACCAGGGAAAAATCGCCTCTGTCCTCACGGTGGAGGAAGGGGGCGTGTGCAAGGGAGAGCTGGATAACCTGCGGACCCTTCACCGGTTGGGGGTACGGATGCTCACCCTCACCTGGAACCATGAGAACGAGATTGGTTTTCCCAATGGGTCCGATCAGGGCTTGAAGCCCTTCGGCTATGAATTTCTGGCGGAAATGGAAAACCTGGGGGTCATTGCCGACGTGTCCCATCTCAGTGACCCCGGTTTCTGGGATGTGTGCCGGGCGGCGAAAAAGCCCTTCGTGGCCAGCCATTCCAGCTGCCGGGCCCTGTGGCCCCACCGGCGGAACCTCACCGATGAACAGATCAAGGCCCTGGCCGACCGGGGCGGCATCGCCGGGGTGAATTTTTACGCCGATTTCCTGGGGGATTCCCCCACCACCCGCACCGCTGACATCGTCCGCCACATGAAGCACATGCGGAACGTGGGCGGACTGGATGTGGTGGCCCTGGGCTCGGACTTTGACGGCATCACCTGCCCCCTGGAGATGGTGGATGCCTCGGGGATGGACCAGCTGATCCGGGAAATGGAGAAGGCCGGGTTCACCCAGCGGGAGATCGAAGCCATCACCTGGAAGAATGTTTGGAAATTTTACCGCAATGCATTGTAATATACAAGGAGGAAGCACCATGTCTTTTCCCTACGAACCTCTGCTCCAGCCCCTGCAGCTGAGCAAGAAACTGACCATCAAGAACCGTTACTGCGTGGGTCCCCTGACCCTGCCCTCCCTCCACGGCCCCCACGGGGAGTTCTCCCCCGATGGTCTGGCCTACTTTGAGGAGCGGGCCAAGGGCGGCTTCGGTCTCATTTACACCGGTGCTTTCCACCCCGATGTGGTGGTGGACCCCGTCCATCCCCTGGACTCCAAGCAGCCCATGAAGGCTCCCAAGGCCTTCAAGCGGTCTGCCGTGGAACTGCTGGAGCGGCTGGATGCCTACGGAGCCAAGATGATCCCCCAGGTGTCCATGGGCTATGGCCGGAACGCCGTGGGCTGTTACGGCCCTTCCGAGATCCCCTACTACCATGACCCCTCCATCACCACCCCTGCTCTCACCAAGGACCAGATCAAGCGGAAGATCGACCAGATGATCGACACCGCCGCCTTCCTGAAGTCCTGCGGATTCCCCGGCATCGAGGTCCACGCCATGCACTGGGGCTACCTGCTGGACCAGTTCGCCATGACCTTCATGAACCACCGGACCGATGAGTACGGCGGGGAGCTGGAGAACCGTCTCCGCTGCGCCCGGGAGATCGTGGAGGGCGTGAAGGCCGCTTGCGGCTCAGACTTTGCCGTGTCCATGCGTCTGGCCCTGAAGGCATACATCAAGGACTATAACACCCCCTCCCTCCACGGCGAGGGCGAAGTGGGCCGTACCCTGGCCGAGGGCCTGGAGATGGCCCGCCGCCTGGAGGCCTACGGCTATGACTTCCTCAGCGTGGACTTTGGTCAGTACGACTCCTTCTACTATGCCGCCCCTCCCTGCTACACCCAGAAGGGCGAAATCATCGACCTGGCGGCCGAGGCCAAGAAAGCGGTGAACATCCCTATCCTCTGCGGCGGCCGCATGAACGCCCCCGACCTGGCGGCCCAGGCTGTGGCCGAGGGCAAGATCGACGGCGTGGTCCTGGGCCGTCCCTCCCTGGCAGAACCTGCCTACGTCCAGAAGCTGGAGATGGGCACCCCCGAGGATATCCGCCCCTGCATCGGCTGTAACCAGGGCTGCATCGGCGCCCTGAAGATCGGCCGCCGTGCCGGCTGTGCCGTGAACGCCCAGGCAGCTCGGGAAGAGACCTTTGGTCTGTCTGCTGCCCCCAAGGCCAAGGAGGTCCTGGTGGTGGGCGGCGGCGTGGCCGGTATGGAGGCCGCCCGTGTAGCTGCCATCCGTGGCCACAAAGTCACCCTCTGCGAAGGGGGCAGCCAGCTGGGCGGCAGTCTGCGCCCCGCCGGTGCCCACGACTTTAAGGAGGACATGAACCTGCTGAACCGCTGGTATCAGACCCAGCTGTCCAAGCTGGGGGTCACCGTAGAGGTGAATACCAAGCTGGATGCCCAGGCCATTCAGGCCAGAAAGCCCCAGGCGGTGGTCCTGGCTCTGGGCGCAGAGCCTGTGATCCCCAACGTCCCCGGCATCCACAGCCCCAAGGTGGTGGACTGCGTCACCGCCCTCATGGAAAAGCCCGACCTGGGGCAGAACGTGGTGGTGGTGGGCGGTGGCCTGGTGGGCTGTGAGACCGCCGTGGGCTATGCCCAGGAGGGCAAGACGGTCACCCTGGTGGAAGCTATGCCCAAGATCCTCTCCGCCGGCATCCCCGTCCCCGAGAGCCACGACCAGATGCTCCGGGACTTGCTGGCCGAGGGCAAGGTCACTGTGAAGACCTCCAGCCCTCTGGAGGCTGTCACCGAGGAGGGTGCCGTGGTCAATGGCCAGACCATCCCCGCCGACGCCGTGGTCCTGGCCGTGGGCTTCGCCCCCAGAACCTCTCTGGCATCCGGACTCTACGGCTCCGGCATGGAGATCTACCAGGTGGGCGACGGGTCCAGAGTGGGCAGCGTCATGACCGCTGTGGCTGACGGCTACACCATCGGACGGAAGATTTGACCCTAGAAACCCATACGGGGGCGGCTTTTGCCGCCCCCTGTCTGCTAATGCT
>JAFZEB010000133.1 GCA_017560855.1 Ruminiclostridium sp. | reverse complement strand
CCCTCCCAGCTGGCCCTGAACTTCACCCTGGCCATGAGCTTTTTCTGTATTGGCGGCCTGCTGGGCGCCCAGATCTCCAAGCGGGCCGGGCATAAGATCGCCCTCATGGCCGCCGGTGGTCTGTCTGCCCTGGGCTTTGTGCTCACCGCCGTTCTGCCTGGTACTTCCGTGACCATGCTGTACATCACCTACGGCGTTCTGGCCGGTCTGGGCATCGGCATCGCCTACAATGTGCTCATCGGCACCGTCAGCGCCTGGTTCCCCGATAAGAAGGGCCTGTGCT
The DNA here is from genome assembly GCA_017560855.1 of Ruminiclostridium sp. Classification (GTDB taxonomy): domain Bacteria; phylum Bacillota; class Clostridia; order Oscillospirales; family Oscillospiraceae; genus Evtepia. Next base: position 14,524 of record JAFZEB010000133.1, on the reverse strand, counting down.
CCGGCTGCCTGATGATGGGCTTCGGTGCCTCGGCCCTGATCCTGGGCAGCGCCGCCAACACCCTGTTCCACAGCTTCCTGGGCTGGCGAACCACCTATGTGATCCTGGGCGCCGCCATCTGCCTGGTGCTGGTCCTGGCCGGTCTGCTCCTCCAGAAGCCCGGTCCTGGTGTGACTCTGCCCCAGCCCAAGGCCGCCAAGGCTTCCGGCGGGGAGACCTTCGAGGCCCGGGACTATACCACCTTCGAGACCATCCGCCGCCCCTCTTTCTGGATGGCCTTTGTGTGCATTTCCTTCCTGGCAGCTGTGGGCAGCTCGGTCATCAGCTTCGCCAAGGATCTGGCCCTCTCGGTGGGGGCTCCTGAGGCCCTGGCAGTCACCCTGGTGGGTGTGCTGTCCGTGTGCAACGGCCTGGGCCGCATCCTCACCGGTGCCGTCTATGATGTCATCGGCCGCCGCAAGACCATGCTGTGCGCCAACACCCTGACCATCTGCGCCGCCGGTGTCACCCTGCTGGCCGTGTCCATCGGCTCCCTGCCCCTGTGCATCGCCGGTCTGTGCCTGACGGGAATGTCCTACGGCTCCTGCCCCACCATCATGACGGCCTTTACCTCTTCCTTCTTTGGTATGAAGTACCTGTCCACCAACGTGGCCATCATGACCTTCACCGTCATGGTTGGCTCCCTCATCGCCATGGTGTCCAACAAGGTCCTGGAACTTACCGGCGGCTATCCCGCCACCTTCCTGATGCTCCTGGCCCTGACCTTCGCCGCCCTGGTGCTGAATGTGATGATCAAAAAGCCTTGATTATAGAAACTACCTGTCCTTGTTTGGACAGGTAGTTTTTGATGTTTGGGTGCAACGGTGTTTACTTATCCTTTGAGAAAGGTCAAGAGAAGAATAACAATAATCAGGAAGAGAACCCCTGGCCCTATGGCGATTTCTTTGATGGTCTGTGCGGCTTTCTCGTGCTTCTTTCCCAAGAGGTAGACCGACAAACCCAGCGTGGAGGAAATCAGGATGCCGACAAAGGGGAAGAATAATCCTTCGATCAGACTGGACAGATGCATGCCATTCAGCATGCCATCCAGGAAGAACCACAAAAGACCACAGGAAACGCACATTCCAACGGCAATCAGGATGGATTTTCCCAAGGAGAACTTCATCTTGCCCTCTTCGTCCAGCAAGCCGAATTCATCCCCGATGGCCCGCTTTTCAAAACCAATGATATCATCCAGAATAGCGAAGAACCGATGGCCCTTCCGCTCTTCCGATTTGATTAAATTCCAATAATACTCTTCGTCCAGAGAAGCAAGACTCTCTTCTTTTTTCTGTAGGAAGGAGCAGAGGGTCATAGCTCCCTTCAATTCCTCCATCTGCTTCTGCAGCTGGTCCATGTTTTTGGTCAGGGCATCCTGGAGGGGGAGGGTGTCGTTCAAAATCATCTTGATATCCTCCACAGTCACACCAATCTTCCGAAGCACGATGATCTTCTTCAGTAGTTCAATATCGGAGTCGGAATACTCTCTATACGAGTTCGAATTTCTCTGGGGGTTGATCAGACCTTCCTTTTCGTAAAAACGAATGGTCGCTTTAGGAATGTCCAACAGCTTTTCGACTTCATTGATTTTCATGGTTCCACAGCCTCCTTGCAATCTTGTTTACGTCCTCACCATAAGGTATGAACAAGGTTTAAGGTCAAGAGGTTTTTGAATTATACCATAAAAAAGTCAAAAAGACAGGTGCTGGTGGGGAGAATCCTGCTGAAAGGAAAAGGCGTGCTGCAAAACCACTGCAGCACGCCTTAAAAAATCAATTTGTTCCGTTGGGACACCATACGTGTTTTTGGCCATCTGTCAAACAGAATATCAGAGGGCCTTTCCCCCGGATACCTTGATGACCTGCCCCGTGATCATTCTGGCCTGCTGGCTGGCCAAAAACAGAATGGTCTCGGCGATGTCTTCCGGCTGGATGAGCTGGCCCATGGGGATGAGGGGGAGGACGGCGGTTTCCAGTTCCTGGTCGATCCACCCGGTCTGGGTGGGGCCGGGGGCCACGCAGTTCACGGTGATGCCGTACTTCGCCGCTTCCAGGGCGATGCTGCGGGTGAGGGCTTCCAGGGTGGCCTTGCTGGCCCCGTAGGTGATCTGCCCCGCAAAGACCTGGGCCGCATCGGTGGAAAGAGAGATGATGCGGCCATAGTCGCCCCGGTGCCGGATGAATTCCCGGGTCATCAGGAGACTGCCCCGGACATTGACGGCGAAGGTATCGTCTATGACGGCCTGGGTGATGGTCTCGATGGTGTCGATACCCTCCATGTCCCCGTCTGCCGCATTGTTCACCAGGATATCCACCCGGCCGTACTTTGCCAGGACTGCCGCATAGATGTCTCGGACATCGTTTTCGTTGGAAATATCCCGTTCCAAAACCAGGACATCCGCCCCCATGGCCTGGAGGGTTCTCTCCACAGCCGCTGCATTCCCGGCGTTGGCCGCAAAGTAGCGGTCAGCTCCGTTCCGGTCGGTCTTGCTCTCGTCAAAGGCTCTGGGGATTTTTTGATAGACCAGAACCACCTTGGCCCCCTCCCGGGCAAAGGCCTGGGCGGTGGCGGCCCCGATCCCCTGGGGATTGTTGGCCCCGGTGATGATGGCCACTCTGCCGGTTAACCCATACTCAACCATTCCTGCGCCCTCCTTGTATGCGGTTATTTCTTTGCGGGGACGATCTCCAGCCAATAGCCGTCCGGGTCAGTGATGAAATAGATGCCCATGGCGGGATTTTCGTAGCAGATGCAGCCCATCTCCTCGTGGAGCTTGTGGGCGGCGTCGTAGTCATCCACCGCAAAGGCCAGGTGGAACTCGCACTCGCCCAGGTCGTAGGCCTGGGGGTGGTCTTCCAGCCAGGTCAGCTCCAGTTCAAAGGTGCTTTCCTGGTTGCTCAGGTAGACGATGATGAAGCCGTCGCCGTTCATGCGCCGTGCCTCGTGGAGGTCCAGCGCCTTTTCGTAGAAGGCCAGGGACTTGTTCAGATCGGAAACATTGTAGTTTTCGTGGATCATTTTGAATTTCATAGGAAACCTCTTTTCTGCCCGTGGTGTGGGATCGATACTTCTTGGATCCATGATAATATACCGAAAAATGAATGTCAACGAAATAGAAGAAGGCAGGATCGTGACCAAGCCTTCTTGCTGCTGGTATGAAAGGGATGATATCATCTGCGGGGATCAAAAGACAGGGAACGATCCTTGTGCAGCATAACTATACCGAAGGATGCAGAAAACAGTTGCCCATTGCGAAAAAAAACCATATAATAAGCGGGAAAAGAGATAAAAGGAGGGGCACACATGAAAAAGGTGTTGTCTATTTTGTTGGCAGCGGTCATGTTGATGACGGCGCTGCCCGTTTCTGCTCTGGCAACGGACTATGAAACGGTGGTGACAAAGACCCAGGATGCCTATGAAAATCTCAGCATTGGCGGCGGCGGGGCAATGGTCACACCGTTGATCGACCCCACAGACTCCAACCGGTTCTACGCCACCTGCGATATGGGCGGTCTGTACTATTCCTATGACCGGGGTGCTACCTGGAGCCGTACGGAATCCTACGGTTGGCTGACCCGGGCCTGCATTTCGGAAGACGGTACCGTGTTTGCCGGCGGTTACGGTCTGTACGCCAGCAAAGACCACGGCAAGAGCCTGGAACTGATCTATCCCAAGAATGTGAAATACCGTGTCAGCCGCTGCGGCTGGAATGAAAACCTGATGCTGGCGGATGATTACAACTACGGATATTTGAATGCTGTGGAGGCATCTGCGGACAAGGTCTGGTTTGCGACCACGGACTGGGAAGGCAATTTCATGGTCATGCAGGCAGATCATGACGGTGATGATCTGCTGGTCTTTGACCGCCAGCAGGTGCAGGCCGGAGCATCCACCGCAACGAATGTGAGTATGGCAGCCCGTGAAGATGTGCTGTACTATACCGTTGAGAATGTCCTCTGGAAATATGACAGTGCGGAAAAAAAGCTTACTGAGCTCTATACTGCCCAGGGAACCCTGGAGGATGTGGAATGGATCGGCGACCAGCTGTTTTTGCTGGAGGATACTGCCGATGCGACCAAAATTCTCTATACCCAGGATTTTGAGAGCTGGAACGATCTGAGCGAACAGAACACCCTCACCAATGTCTATGAAAAGTGGGGGGTCCAGCGCACATTTGACTGGCATTTCAAGGAGATCTGCGGCAACAACTTTGATAATATTTACCTGTCTTTTGAGGATGGTTCTGAGGCGGGTGTGATGAAGTTCAACGGCACCGGCTTTGAGTGGGTGTTTGACTCTATGTACAAGACCCGTGACACCATCGTAGACGATGGCTGGAGCTATGGCAGCCATGGCCCCTTCTATGGTATGGCTGTAGATCCTAAAGACGATGACTTTTTCCTGCTCACCACGGAGACGGTTTATATGATCCATTACGACGGGGAAAATGACCGCAGTGTCAAGACCTCTCACTGTGTGGCGCACGAAGACGGCACTTACAGCACCAGGGGTCTGAATGTGCAGACCACCTATTCTGTGAAGGAAGACCCCTTTGATCCCGATCACATCATTATCTGCACCACCGACCTTGGCCTGCAGAACAGCTATAACAACGGCGCGAGCTTCCGGCGTATGGCCCTCCCTGCAAATGACCAGGAGATCTACAATACCTGCTACGATCTGTATTTCGATACCCATACGGAGGGGTTGATCTATGGCCTGTGGAGCAACCGGCACGACGTGCCCTATAACCCCCAGCTGACAGACCGCGATTGGACCAAGGGCGCATTTGCAGTTTCCCGGGACGGCGGCATCAACTGGGACTTCTCCTACAGCGCGGGCCTGCCTGCGGATGCCATTCCCGTTAAAATGAGCGTGAAGGACAACGGCGGTGCCCTGACCATTGCGGTGGCAACCGGCAACCGGGGCTTCTTCATCAGCTATGACAGTGGCAAGACCTTTACTTCCATCAGCAATAGCATGGATACCGTGGACGGTCTGATCTGGGGCGAAGATATTGTAATGACCGAAGACACCATCTACTGCCTGACCGCACCGTACAATTGTGTCTCCGGTGCCTGGGAACCTGCGATCCTCTATGCCTATGATCTGCAGACAGGTAAGACTGAGAAGATAGACCTGGGAGAACTGGTGCTGGTCCGCAGCCTGACCTACCATCCGCAAAAAGGCCTGTATCTGAATGTGATCCCCACCAATCATTATGAGTGGTTTGTCCAGTGGGACTGCGGTTCCTGGGTGAATGAAAACGGTGGTATCTATCACTATGACGGAAATGATATCACCTGCGTCTTTGCAAATAACAACGGCGTCTTCTATAGCGGGTTTGCACCGGATGGTACCCTGTATGCCACCGAGCCTTACGGCACGGTGTATGCAGGGAAAGATGGCGAGTTCTCCGTGTTTGCAGAAGGGCTGTTTACCCAACTGAAGAATATCAGCTTCTCTTCTGATGGCGACACCATGTATGTGACCACCTTTGGCGGCGGCACCTACCGCATGGACATCCCCGCACCGGAAATAGAGGAAGAATGTACCCATACCGCGCAGCTGCAGAATCAAAAGGCAGCCACTTGTACGGAAGCGGGCTATAGCGGCGATGAGGTCTGCACGGCCTGCGGTGAGGTGCTCACTCAGGGGCAGGAGATCCCTGCGTTGGGCCACACTGAGCAGGTGAAAAACAAGAGAAAGGCTACCTGCGTAGGCGCTGGTTACAGCGGCGACAGCTATTGCAGCACCTGTGGCGAGCTGCTTGCGCAGGGCGAGTCTATCCCGGCGCTGGGCCACAAGACCCAGCTGTGGAATGAAAAGGCAGCCACCTGCACAGCGGCTGGCTATAGCGGCGATAGTTATTGCAATACCTGCGGTATGCTGGTCTCCCAGGGGCAGACGATCCCTGCTCTGAGCCATCGCACCCAGTGGAAGAATAACGGGGATGGGACGCACCTGCAGTATTGTACCGTTTGCGGGGCAGAACTGTTGGAAAAGGCGTGTGCAGATGGAAACGGTGATTCTTCCTGCGACACCTGTGGTTATGCCTTTGCGACCGTTCAGACTACCTATAAAAAGAAGACATCTATGACCACCGGAGAGTCCTACCTCATCACCATGAGTAACAAGGCCATGCAGCGGGATCTGTCTGCGGCTGCCATTGCCGTATCCGGTTACGGTACGTATACCGTTACGTCCGGTGAGGATCTGACCCACTGGAACTATGAACGCGGAAAGCTTTGGTGCGAAGTGTCTGGCGTGCGATATTATCTGTATGTGGACAGCAATAAGCAGTTGGGCATGACCACCCAAAAAACCTCTGCTGCAAGCTGGACCGTATCCGGCGGCAGGATCAGCACGGCAGTGCGGACTTCCAACCGGAACAGCAAAACAACCACCTACTATCTTGGCGTCAGCGGGTCCTCTTTTGATGTAAGCACACGTAAGAGTTCCCTGGTGCTCTACGAACAGAATACCTAAAGCGGAAAGCGTGGACGATTTGTCCACGCTTTCTGTTATCCCGCCGTTTCCGGCATGTTCTCAATAAAAATCCCGTAACCTTTTAGGCGCAAATCAGAACTCCTCTACGTTTCTTCCCCACGTATTTTGGACAACAGGAAGTTCCATGGACTCTTTTAGATAATATACAAGGCAATCATCATCCCATAAATCGGGATTTTCAAATTTCTTTTTCAGAGTCCCTTCAAACATCCATGATTGAATAATGTTTTCGTTTTCGTCAATGAGTTCCACAAATTTCGCTGAATCATCATGTCCGGTTGTAAACCTTTCGTCAACAAGAATGTATGCAGGAATCGCTGTTGAGGAAGCATCCGCAAATTTTCTATTGCAATATGTAAAACCATCTTGACGGGCAAAACTCGCATAAATATACTTGCCCCATTTCATAATTTCATCATGCCTGTTCATTTTATAGCGCCCTTTCCTTTGAATTATAATATCATTATATCATGCGCCTGAAAAAATGACAGGGGCATTTCGCCCCTGTCATAACTTTAACCTGCTGCATCCAGCATATTCTCGATAAAAATCCCATACCCTCTGGTCGGGTCGTTTACCAGCACATGCGTGACAGCTCCAATCAGTTTGCCGTCCTGAACAATGGGACTACCGCTCACGAGTGATTGTCATTAGGGACAACAGTTTTCAAGTACAAAACAGCCATACACTTCAAATGCATGGCTGTTTTGCATAAGACATAACTTATTGATCCTTCTGGTATTCAAGTATATCGCCTGCCTCACACTCAAGCACATCGCAGATTGCCGCAAGAGTAGCAAAGCGAATCGCAGTCACTTTGTTGTTTTTAATTTTAGAAAGATTAACGTTAGAGATGCCCACACGCTCGGCAAGCTCATTCAAAGACATTTTTCTCTCTACCATCATTCTGTCCAAATGGAGAACTATTTTACCCATCGCGCCCTCCTTACAACAGTCCATCTACATCTTCTTCAAGTTCGGCACCGTGAACAAAAAACTGTGTGAGGCACAGAACGATAATACCCATAAAGAGACCGCTCATATCAATGCTGGTTTCAACTGCTTCCACGCCGATTACAAGGCGAATGATTACACTCATAATAAGTCCGATTACGGGAACAGCAATCGCAAAAACACCAATCTCACGCATCTTGCGGATAGTATCCTCATGGAACGGAGTGACATTTTCAGACTTTTTGAAAATAAGATGTAAATTACGGAATACCATTGCCATCATCGCGAGGATAATTACAGCACCAATACCGAACAGCATAAAGGAAACCATATCTGTTTCGCCATTCACAACCGGAGCATTTACTTCGAATCCATAAACTTCCAGATTTGCGCCGCAGCAATCCTTTGCGTCGAAACCCACAAAATATTTTACCCAAGCTGGTGCGACAGAGGAACAGACGGTAGCTGTGGCCATAAGTGCTGCTCCAACCCAATGGAACACCTCTAAGATTTTCGTAATAACTTTTCCAAGCTTGTTAAGACCTTTCATTGCTCATACCTCCTAAGTATTTGATGGCACAAGTATAACACCGGTTTTAATGTTTGTCAATCCATTTTTAATGTTTGTCATTAAAATAATTATTCTAAACATTAAAAGACAGGGGACCAAAATCCCCTGTCTTGCTTTATCCAGCCGCGTCCAGCATATTTTCGATGAAAATCCCATACCCTCTCGTCGGATCATTCACCAGCACATGGGTCACAGCACCCACCAGTTTCCCATCCTGGATGATAGGTGAGCCGCTCATACCCTGGACGATCCCGCCGGTCCGGTCCAGCAGACGTTGGTCGGTGACCTTCAGCATCAGGTCACGGGTGTCGGTGGCGCTGTGGCAGACTTTGGTGATCTCCACGGTATATTCCTCCACCTGGGTGCCGTCCACCGTGGAGAGAATGGTGGCTTTCCCTTCCCGGACCTCCTCCGGTTTCGCTGCGGGAATGGGCGTGCCGGTGAAGGTGTCGTTCTCAGTGAGATAGCCGAAGACCCCCTGCTGGGTGTTGGCAAAGAGATTGCCCAGGTCCTCCCCAGCGGTAAAGGCCCCACGCAGTTCCCCGGGTCGGCCGTCTTCCCCCTTCACCACCCCCACAACACTGGCCGGGGTGATGGCCCCGGTCTGAAGTTTCATGAGGACCGCCGTGTCCACGTCGTTGATGCCGTGGCCCAGGGTGCCGAACAGGCCGGTGGCCGGTTCCACGAAGGTGAGGGTACCAATGCCCGCCATGGAATCCCGGATCCAGGCCCCCAGCTTATAGGCCCCATCGGCGGAGCACTGGGCGGCCCGGGTGGTGACCTCCAGGCGTTCCTCTGCCCGGAGGACGTTCAGTTCCATCTCCTCCCCACTCAGGTCCTGGAGAATGGTCTGGACCTCCTCGATGGAGCTGACCCGGGTGTCGTTGATGTGGGTGATCACATCACCCGTCCGGATGCCGCAGGCCTTGGCCGGGGAGGCCAGACCCTGTTGGGTGGTGATGTCGGTGAGCCCCACCACCAGAACCCCCTGGGAGAAGAGCTTGATCCCCACCGCCTGGCCCAGGGGGATCACCATCCGCGGCTGAGACTCTGCCGCTGCGGCCCTGGGAACCGGGAGGAGGGTCAGCATGGCCAGGGCCAGGACCAGAAAAAGGCCCCGAACCAGCCCCGCCAGGAGGGGCCGGTGTTCTTTGGTGTCCTGCAAAAAAACACCCCCTGTTTGTTTTTTGCGCCGCATATGGCGCATGGTTCAGTGTGACCGTTTTTCGAGGGAAAAGACCCGGCAAATTTTGTGCTTGCTGCCACCGTTGACGAAACCTGACGGCATGTGATAAAATACGATATCTTTATTTTTTCAAAAAGGAGGGTATTTTATGCCGTATGCAGCCATCAAACTGTGGCCCAAGGACAAGGAAACCAAGGAGAGAGTGGCCGAAAAGGTCAGCGCCGCCCTGGTGGAGGCTCTTGGTTGTCCGCCCCAGGCCGTGACCATTTCCATTGAAGAGATCGAGCCTGCCGATTGGGAAGAGAAGGTGGTCAAGACTGAGATCGAACCCAAGCAGGATGCCATGGTCATCGTCGCCGGCAAAAAATGCCTGTGATCCTTGGAATTCCAATAGAAAGAGGTACGAACCATTGACCATTCAGTATAAACCCAAGGGCGTTTGCTCCCAGCTTATGAACGTGACCATTCAGGACGGCGTCATTCAGGATATCCAGGTCCTGGGGGGCTGCAGCGGCAACCTGCAGGGCATCTCCAAGCTCCTGCCCGGCATGAAGGCAGAGGATGCCATCGGCCGCATGGCCGGCATCAAGTGTGGCTTCAAGGCTACCTCCTGCCCCGACCAGCTGTCCAAGGCCCTTCAGGCCGCCCTCCACGAAGAGGAAAAGCGGAAAAACGCAGAGTAAGCGAAAATCCCGAGACTTGTGTCTCGGGATTTTTTATGTCCCCTTGGCTCTTCCAGAGAGTCAAGTCTATCTCAGCTTGGCCAAATCCAGGGGGCCGTCCTTTCGCTTGCTCAGGTGGGGCAGAGTGGCTTCTAGCCCCAGGATGACAGCCAGCTCCGGGTCAGGGGCCACAGTGACGGGGATGCCAATGGCATTTTGGATGGTTTCGGCCAGCCCGGTCAGGAGACTCCCGCCCCCGGTGAGCAGGATGCCCGTCTCCCCTACGTCTTCGGCCAGGTCCGGAGGGGTCTTCTCCAAAAGATCCCGGATGGCGGTGAGGATCTCCTCCACCACGGGCTGAAAAGCATGTTGCACTTCTTCGGGGGTGAGGGTCACTGCCCGGGGCAGGCCCGTGGTGAGACACCGGCCTTTGACGGTCAGGGAAGTGCCGTGCTTGACCTCTCGGGCGGTCTGCTGTCCCAGGGCCAGTTCATGATTGTGGCGAAGGTTCTGGATGAGGGCCTCCTCCAGTCGATCCCCGGCGGCGGTGGTACACACCGAGGCCATCACCCGGCCCAGGGCGATGACCGCCCCGTCGGTTACCCCGGCCCCCAGGTCCACCACCAATTGGCCCTGGGGACTTTCTATGTCCAGCCCCGCCCCCATAGCGGAGGCCAGGGGTGCCTCCATCAGGCAGACCTTCCCGGCCCCGGCCTGAAGGGCGGCTTCGATCAACGCCCGCTCCTCCACGGGAGTGATCCCCGTGGGGACGGCCAGCAGCAGCCGGGGCTTGCCCAGGCCCTTTCCCAGAACTTGTTTTAGAAAGATGCGGAGCATTTCCGTGGTCAGTCCCCCATCGGCGATGACCCCTTTGGCCAGGGGATGCCGAGCGGAGAGGATCCCGGGGTCCCGGTCCAGCAACTCCCGGGCGGCCTGTCCCACTGCCAGGAGCTGTCCGTTGGTTCGGTCCACTGCCGCCAGATTGGGTTCCTGGAGGATCCCCCCCTGTCCCTTTGCTGTCCCCCGGACCATAGCGGTGCCGAAATCCAAAGCCATGTCTCGATAGAATCCCATCCCCATCGTCCTTTCTCATTGGAATTGGAATCAGGATACCAAAAACAGCAAGAGCCTTTCCCTCGAACGGTGGGGAAAGGCTCTTGGATCATCGGTTTCTTGGGGTCCGGCAGAAGGCCGCCGCCAGGATCTGACTGGCCCCGGCTTTGCGAAGGGTCCGGGCGGCCTCCTCCAGGGTGGCGCCGGTGGTGCGGATGTCGTCGATGACCAGCACCCGCTGGCCTTTTACCAGATTGGGATCGGGGACGGCGTACACCCCGGCTACGTTGCTCTCCCGCTTTCGTCCGTCGGTGAGGGAGGACTGGGCGGGATTGTTTTTGACCTTTTCCAGAAGGGGGACAGCCTGGGTGCCCAGGGCTTTGGCGGTCTCTTCCGCCAGGAGCTGGGCCTGGTCATAGCCCCGCTTTTTCAGGGTGGCCTGGGACACGGGGACCCAGGTGATGCAGTCATAGGCTCCCGGTAGGAAGAAGCGGATCTGTTTGGCCAGCACCGGGCCGTAGGCCTTGGCGTGGTCCGGGTGGTTCTGGAACTTGAACCGGCTGATCTCCGTCCGCAGAGGGTCCTGGTACCAGACGGCGCAGACGCACCGGCTGTATTCGGTGCCCGATGCCACCGCCTGGGCAGGGGTGAGCCAGAAGTCGGCGTTTTCGCACTTCCGGCAGGGGTCCAGGCTGGACTTGTCCAGCAGGGCCCCGCAAAACTTGCACCGGGGCGGGAAGAGGATGTCTAAAATGGAATCCCAAATGGCCATGGAATCACCCCTTCGCCAGTCTGGCCCGCAGGCCGCTGTACCGTCGCTGCTGGCGGTCGTTGGCCGCCATCCGGGCCACCACCTGGTCGTCTCCTACGAGAATCAGAAGTTCTTTTGCCCGGGTCATGGCGGTGTACAGGACCCCTCGGGTGAGAAGCATGGGGGCGGCGTCCACCGCAGAGAGGATGACCGCACGGTACTCGCTGCCCTGGGCCTTGTGGACGGTGATGGCGTAGGCGGGTTCCAGTTGACTGACCATATCGGGGGTGTACTCCGCCCGGTGGCCGTCGAAGTCCACCGTGAGGACCCCGCTGTGGGGGTCGATGGCCTCCACCTGGCCGATGTCGCCGTTGAAGATGCCCATACCCATTCCGGAGCCATCGGTCTCCTCCCACATGACGTCATAGTTGTTCTTCACCTGCATGACCCGGTCTCCCACCCGGTACAGGGCGGGGCCGTAGGCCTTTTCGGTTTTGTGAGAGGCGGGAGGATTGATGGCGGCCTGGAGGGCCCGGTTCAGGGAATTGGTTCCCGCCGTTCCCTTCCGGGTGGGGGAGAGGACCTGGATCTGGTCGGGGGAGATGCCCATGTTTTTGGGCAGACGGGTTCGGCAGAGCTCCACGATGGTCTCCACGGCGGACTCGGGGTTCAGCCGCCGCAGGAAGAAGAAGTCCCCGGCGGGGTCGTTCACCAGGACGGGACAGTCACCCTGGTCCACCGCCCGGGCACCCCGGATGATGGCCGAGGCAGCGGCCTGCCGGAAAATTTCGGTGAGCCGCAGGGTGGGGAGTCGCTGGGACCGGAGGAGGTCGGAGAGCAGGTTGCCTGGTCCCACCGAGGGCAACTGATGGGGGTCTCCCACCAGCACCAGGCGGCAGCCCCCGGGAAGGGCGGCCAGCAGGGCCTGCATGAGGGTGATATCCACCATGGAGGCCTCATCCAGGATGACCGCATCGGTGTCCAGAGGGTCACGCTCGTTGTGGGCGAAGGACAGCCCCCCGCTGGCAGAGTCGTACCGGGTTTCCAACAACCGGTGGATGGTAGAGGCCTCTGCCCCGCAGGTCTCGGATAAACGCTTTGCCGCACGGCCCGTGGGGGCGGTGAGGGAGGTGCGCAGATGTAAATGGTCAAAGAGGGCCAGAATACCCCGGAGAGAGGTGGTCTTGCCGGTGCCGGGGCCGCCGGTGAGGAGCATCACCTGCTGACGGGCGGCGGTTTTCACCGCCTCCACCTGGAGGGGGGCGTAGGTGATCCCCTGCTCCCGCTGGATCCGGTCAATGAGCCGGTCCAGATCCTCTGGGGGACAGAGCTCCTCTCCCTCCATGGACAGAAGCTGGTTGGCCACATAGGTCTCGCAGTCGTAGAGCTTGCTCAGGTAGCAGGCATCCTGCCCGGCGATCTCCTCCCGGATGATCTTGTGTCGGTCCAGAAGCCCTTCCATGACAGGCTCCAGGGTGTCCTCAGAGGTGCCCAGCAGCTTGGCTGCGGCGGGGAGGAGCTTGCCATAGGGCAGGAAAACGTGGCCGTTGTCCAGGTTGTGGGCCAGGGTGTAGAGAAGGCCTGCCTCCAACCGGAGGGGATCGTCGGCCTCAATGCCCACGGACAGGGCCAGCTTGTCCGCCGTGGGGAAGGGGACGAAAAGGGGTTCATCCACCAGCAGGTAGGGGTCGGCCTTGATGACCGTCAGGGCCATGTCCCCGTACCGGCGGTACAGGGGCATACCGATCTGCAGGGGTAGGTCGTGGGCGGATAAAAAGTCCAGCAGTCGGCGCATAGCCAGCTGCATGCACAGGGACTGGCGGATGGTCTCGGCCCGCTTGGGGGAGATGCCCTTGATCTTGGTCAGCTCCTGGGGGTTCTCCTCGATGACCGTGAGGACGTCCTCCCCGAAGGCATCCACCAGACGGCGGGCGGTGGCGATGCCCACCCCCTTGATGGCCCCGGAGGCCAGGTATTCCAGGACGGCCTTTTCTCCCACGGGCATCCGCCGCTCCACGATCTCCGCCACCAGCTGTTCGCCGTAGGTGCTGTGGCGCTTCCACTGGCCGTGAACGGCCAGACCCTCACCGGGGCTGATGCCGGGCATGGTGCCCACCACGGTCACTTCGTCCCCGTCGGGGGTGTCCAGGCGCAGGATGGTATAGCCGTTCTCCTCGTTGCGGTAGATGACAGAGGAGACGGTTCCTTCCAGGAAGATCAGTTCAGTGGGTGCAGCAGTCATGGCGGTCCTTCCTTATTTCAGAAGCTTTTTCAAATAGCGGCCGGTGTAAGAGGCCTCACACTGGGCTACTTCCTCCGGTGTGCCAGTACAGACGATGTGTCCGCCGCCAGCGCCCCCTTCGGGGCCCAGGTCGATGACATGGTCGGCGGACTTGATCACATCCAGGTTGTGCTCGATGACCACCACGGTGTTGCCCCCTTCCACCAGTCGGTCCAGGACCTGAAGGAGGTTCTGGACGTCGTAGCTGTGCAGGCCGGTGGTGGGCTCGTCCAGGATGTAGATGGTCTTGCCGGTGGACCGACGGGCCAGTTCGGTGGCCAGCTTCACCCGCTGAGCCTCGCCGCCGGAGAGGGTGGTGGAGGGCTGGCCGATCTTGATGTAGCCCAGGCCCACCGAGGACAGGGTCTCCAGCTTGCGCCGGAGCTTGGGCAGGTTCTGGAAGAATTCCAGGCCCTCGTCCACGGTCATGTCCAGGACATCGTGGATATTCTTGCCCTTATACTTCACTTCCAGGGTCTCCCGGTTGTACCGCTTGCCCTTGCAGACCTCGCAGGGG
>JAFZEB010000132.1 GCA_017560855.1 Ruminiclostridium sp. | reverse complement strand
CTACACCGTGGAGGGCTGCCGCTATGGGGTCCAGAGCGGCGACATCGTGCTGGTGGGCACCGACACCTTCGGCAAGCTCCTGACCGGCACCCTCCAGAAGGCCGGTATCGAGACCCGGGGCCTGATCGCCGCCGGGGATGTGTTCACCACATTGGCCTTCGTCACCTTTGACGAGACCGGCGACCGGGAGTTTGCCTTCTCCCGCAAGCCCGGTGCCGATACCTGCATCTCCTTTGAAGAGCTGGACCTGAGCCTGATCGACGAAAGCAAGGTCTTCCACTTCGGCACCCTGAGTCTGACCGACGAGCCCGCCCGCTCCGCCACCTACCAGGCCGTGGCCTATGCAAAGAATAAGGGCAAGCTCATCACCTACGACCCCAACCTGCGCAAGCCCCTGTGGAACGATCTGGAGGAGTGCCGTCGTCAGCTCCTCTGGGGCCTGGGTCAGGCGGATGTGGTCAAGATCAGCGATGAAGAGGTGGAATTCCTCTTCGGTCTGGGCGTGGAAGCGGGCGCAGCGTATATTCTGAACAACTTCGGCGTGAAGCTGGTCTTCGTCACCTGCGGCGCGGAGGGCTGCTTCTATCAGAATGCCGTTGCCTCCGGCTGGGTCCCCTCCCTGAGTGGGATCAAGGTCATCGACACCACCGGCGCGGGGGATATCTTCGGCGGCTCCGCCGTCTGGAAGCTTTTGCAGCTGGACAAGGCTCCCGGGACGCTGAATGAAGAAGCGCTGACCGAGGTGGTCCGCTTCGCCTGCACTGCGGCAGGCCTGTCCACCACCCGCCCGGGCGGCATTTCCAGCGTCCCCGCCTATGAGGAGGTCCTGGCGCGGCTGACCTGAACCCACAAAAAGGACGCGTTGCAAAATGAGCTGCAACGCGTCCTGTTTGTTTTTCAGTTCTCTGTTTTTTCGGTTTCTTCCTGGGTGGGCTCGGTTTTGGCGGGGGTCTGGCGCATGCGGTTGATGGCCACCAGAGAGATGGGCAGCAGCATCATACCGGCCAGGCCCGCCAGCTTCAGACCCACCACCATGGCCACCAGGGTAGCCAGGGGATGCAGACCGATCTGGTGGCCCACCAGCTTGGGCTCCACGGCGTTGCGGACGGCGGTGATGCCCAGATACAATCCCCAGATGCCCAGGCCCATCTTGAAATTGCCCATGAGCAGGGCGATGGTGCCCCAGGGCATCAGGATGCCGCCCACGCCCAGAATGGGCATCAGGTCAAACAGGGCGATGCCCACGGCCAGACCCAGCTTGTAGGGGACATTCAGAAGGGTGAAGCCCAGCCAAAGCTCTGCGGCGGTCAGGCAGAAGAGCACCAGATAGGACTTGATGTAGACCACGACGGCGTGCTCTGCGTAGCCCACCACCTGCACCACCTTGTCCCGGTGGGAGGTGGGGATCAGCCGCTTCAGGAAGGCGATGACCGTCTTGTAATCGGCGGCGATGTAGAAGGAGGAGACGATGGTGACGATGATGGTCACCAGGGCACCGGGAATGCTGACCACGCCGGTGGCCAGGGCCTTCACCGCCCAGCCGGAGGCCTGGGTGGCATACTTGGCCAGGGTGGAGGCCGCGGTCTTGCCCACCTCGTTGACCAGCTGGGCCAGGGTCATGTCGATGGGCTCCAGGATCTTCTGGACCCAGTCGCCGATGTCCCAGATGAGGGGGTACAGGTAATCGTAGACGAGATCCGGCACGGATGCGGCAAAATTGCTGATCTCGGAGATGACCTTCACAGAGAAGAAGACCATGCCCCAGACCACCAAAGCGTAAAAGGTGATGCAAAGCACGATGGCGGCGGCCTTGGTCCTGCGCCTGCCCTTCAGGGGCAGGGCGTTCAGGGGCAGCTGCACGATGGAGGCGATGACGAAGCCGATGACAAAGGGCATCAAAATCGGCAGCAGGTACTTCCAGAACACCAGAGCCAGGGCGGCGAGGATGCAGTAGAAGGCGGTATTGATGACGAAATTCTTTTTCATTTCCATAGGGGGGTCCTTTCTGTGGCGGGTCCATTTCAACTGGTACCATTTTCTCATCTCTGGCCCCGTAGGTCAACCCTTATTTTTCAATTTTATCAAATCTTAAGTTTTGTTTGCCGTTGACTTTTTCTTGAAAAATGGGTATGATGGTAAAAGGGAAAACCCCTGTACTCACCATATGATGGAGGAAACGATTATGAGCAACAAGTACGCAGGCACTCAGACCGAGAAGAACCTGGAAGCCGCCTTTGCCGGCGAGTCCATGGCAAGAAATAAGTACACCTACTTCGCATCCAAGGCCAAGAAGGAGGGCTTCGAGCAGATCTCCGCTCTGTTCCTGAAGACCGCCGACAACGAGAAGGAGCACGCCAAGATGTGGTTCAAGGAGCTGGGCGGCATCGCGGGTACCGCCGAGAACCTGCTGCACGCTGCCGAGGGCGAGAACTACGAGTGGACCGACATGTACGCCGGTTTCGCCGAGACTGCCGAGGCCGAGGGCTTCTATGAGCTGGCTGGCAAGTTCCGTCTGGTCGCCGCCATCGAGAAGCACCACGAGGAGCGTTACCGCGCTCTGCTGAAGAACGTCGAGACTGCTCAGGTCTTTGAGAAGTCCGAGGTCAAGGTCTGGGAGTGCCGCAACTGCGGTCACATCGT
>JAFZEB010000012.1 GCA_017560855.1 Ruminiclostridium sp. | reverse complement strand
TCCGGTTCAGGTTCCTCCTCTTCCGGCTGGGCCTTTTCCAGAATGGACTCCAACAGGGCCACATACTGAGCGAACTGCTCCCGGCCGCAGGGCAGGAGGGTGTAGGTGGTGTTGGGCCGACGGCCCACGAACTCCTTTTTGCTCTGGATGAAACCGTCCTCTTCCAGGACTTCCAGCTGTTTTCCCAGGTTCCCAGGGGTGGCCCCAGTGAGGTCCTGGAGGGCCCGGAAGTTCTGGGGGCCGGTCAACAGGGCGGCGATGACCGACAGACGAAGCCGGGATTGAAATGCGGCAGGGATCTGATTCAGTTCCATATATCATGCTCCTTTCCGTCCCAGCCGCCAGGCGGTCAGCAGAAGACCGATGGGAGCCAGGAAGTCCATGAACTGACCCAGGAATATGCTGGTCAGCAAAATGCCGTTCCCCATGACAGCCATATTCTGGGACAGGCCGTACAGAGAGAGGGCCACTAAAGCCACTCCCCATACCAGACTCAGCCACCCCCACAGGGAGAGGATGGTATCCTCCAGATGGTTCCCCATAAGGATCAGGGGCAGGGCCGGGAAGAGGATGGGCAGGGCATTCTGCAGCAATCCGGCAGTACGCCAAAAGTGTAACATACCCTCGGAAAGCATCTGCGCCTCATTGGTCGCAACACCCCGGGCCACTTCCAGTGCGATGACAAAGACCAGATACAGGAGCAGGAAGACCTGCCAGGTTGTGAGGCTCCGACGAGCCGTCCCCGTCAGGACCCGGGCGGCCTTCTCCCGCTGCCACAGACCGCACTGGACCAGCAGGAAAGCCCAGATGACCCACTTGCCCCAGTCATACACCAGCATGGTGAATCCACCGAAGGTATCATAGAGAAAGGCCGAAACATTGGGCCACAGATACCCCAGCGTGTCGGGGATGGTGATGGAGGCCATGATGAGGGCATAGGCCAGCCAGACCAGTCCCGTACACAGGAAGTAAGGGGCCAGGGGACGCAGGGCGGCAGGACCGTCCATCAAGGACCGGATGTGCTGCAGGTCGTCCATGGCATTGCGAAGGGTTCCATTGGTTCGGTTCATAACATCACTCCTTTATAGATTATTCTATAATTTAGAGTATAGTATATTATTCCATTTGTCAACCCATTCTTCAAGACAGGTCCGTCCTCGTCAATACGACAGATATCCTGCATTTTCTTGTCACTGTACAATTGGCAAAGGGAACGAATTATATAAAAAAGCGCTCCGAAATTTGATACTTTATCTCAATTTCAGGATTTTCCTCACTTTTCAAAACATTTTGGTTGAATTCCTTATCCACTTGCAGTAAAATGCAAACTGTATCAGAATGACAGCAAAGAAGGATCGAGGCGACAGATATCATGCTTAACATCGTTCTCGTAGAACCGGAGATCCCCATGAACACCGGAAACATTGCCCGCACCTGTGCCGCTACCCGCAGCCGCCTGCACTTGATCAAGCCCCTGGGGTTTGACATCAGCGACAAGGCCGTGAAGCGGGCCGGTCTGGACTACTGGCACATGGTGGACGTTCGGGTCTATGATAATTTGGAAGATCTGTTTCGCAAAAACAACATCACCGATCTGTGGTTGGCCACCACCAAGGCCCCCCAGGACTACAGCAAGGCAGCCTTCACCCAGGACTCCTGGCTCTTTTTTGGAAAAGAGACAGCAGGTCTGCCTCAGTGGTTCCGCGAGGCCCATGCCGATCGGTGCATCCGCATCCCCATGCGTTCCGACGCCCGCAGCCTGAACCTAGCAAACTCTGTGGCCATCGTAACCTACGAAGCCCTGCGGCAGCTGGATTTTCCCGGTCTGTCCGGAGAGGGTGAAATGAAGCACGAACCAATCCCCACTGGGGAAACCGACCATTGAAAAAAAGAGAAGGGGCTTTTTTCCTATGAACTACAACAAGAAGAACATTCGTGATATCGATGTCGCCGGCAAGAAGATCCTCATGCGCTGCGACTTTAACGTTCCCTACGACAAGAAGACCGGTATCATCACCGATGACACCCGTATCGTTGCTACCATCCCCACCATCCGCTACCTGCTGGATCAGAACTGCGCCGTCATCCTGACCTCTCACCTGGGCCGTCCCAAGGGCGAGTGGAAGAAGGAGAACTCCCTGTTCTCTGCACAGGAGCATCTGGAAAAGCTGCTGGGCATGCCCGTGCCCATGACCACCGACGTGCTGGGTCCCAACACCAAGGAGATGGCCGCCAACCTGCAGCCCGGTCAGGTCATGCTGGTGGAGAATCTGCGCTTCCGCAAGGAAGAGGAAAAGAACGACCCCGACTTCGCCAAGGAACTGGCTTCCCTGGCTGATATCTTTGTTTTTGATGCCTTTGGCTGCTCCCACCGCGCCCACGCCTCCACCGCCGGTGTTGCCGACTACATGCCCGCTGTGGCAGGCTTCCTGGTGGAAAAGGAGCTGGCCGTCATGGGCGGCGCCCTGGAAAACCCCAAGCGTCCTCTGGTTTCCATCCTGGGCGGCGCAAAGGTAGCTGACAAGATCGGCGTCATCAACAACCTGCTCAACATTGCCGACACCATTATCATTGGCGGCGGCATGGCATACACCTTCCAGAAGGCCCTGGGCGGTGATATTGGTGACTCCCTCCTGGACGAGGATCGCCTGAACTACGCCCGCAACATGGTGGCCAAGGCAGAGGAAAAGGGCGTAAAGCTCCTGCTGCCTGTGGACAACAAGATCACCAAGGAGTTCTCCGCTGATGCGGAGTGGCAGGTGGTCCCCGCCGGTGAGATTCCCGACGGCTGGATGGGTATGGACATCGGCCCCAAGAGTGTGGAGCTCTACACCGAAGCCCTGAAGGATGCTGGCACCGTTATCTGGAACGGCCCCATGGGCGTGTTCGAGTTCGATGCCTTCGCTGAAGGTACCAACGCCGTGGCCAAGGCTCTGGCCGATCTGGAGGGTGCCATCACCATCGTAGGCGGCGGCGACTCCGCATCTGCTGTGGAAAAGTCCGGTCTGGCCGACAAGATCTCCCACATCTCCACCGGCGGCGGCGCTTCCCTGGAATTCCTGGAAGGTCTGGCTCTGCCCGGTGTGGTCTGCCTGAATGACAAGTAAGCCACTTGGAGCAGAAGAGAGCATTATGAACAGAAAATATCGCAAAACCATCATCGCGGGCAACTGGAAGATGTTCAAGACCGCTTCTGAGACCAAGGCCTTTGCCGAGGAGCTCAAAAGCGCCCTCCCCCGGGCCAAGCGGTGCAGCATCGCCCTGTGCGTGCCTTACACTGACATTCCCGCTGCCACCAAGCTTCTGAAGGACAGCCGCATCGCCGTGGGTGCCCAGAACGTCCATTGGGCCAACGAAGGCGCCTTTACCGGTGAGATCTCCGCTGACATGCTGGCCGACCTGGACGTGAAGTATGTCATCGTGGGCCACAGCGAACGCCGCCAGCTCTTCCTGGAGACCGACCTGGTGGTCAACCGCAAGGTCCACGCCGCTCTGGAAGCCGGTCTGAACCCCATCATCTGCGTGGGCGAGGACTGGGACCAGCGTCAGCTGGGTGTCACCCTGGAGCTCATCGCTTACCAGCTCAAGACGGCCCTGGCCGGGGTCACCCCCGAACAGATGCGCCACGTGGTCATCGCCTATGAGCCCATCTGGGCCATTGGCACCGGCAACACCGCCACCCCCGAGCAGGCAGGAGAGGTCTGCTCGGCCATCCGCGGCATCCTGCGCAAGCTCTACGGTGCTCGGATCGCCCGCTCCACCACCATCCAGTATGGCGGTTCTATGAACGAAAACAATGCGGAAGCTCTCCTGGCCCAAGAGGATGTAGACGGCGGCCTCATCGGCTCTGCCTCCCTGAAGGCAGAAAGCTTCCTGAAGATCATTCAGATCGCAAATCAAGAATAATCCGTTTTCTTGATAACATGCTTGTATAATCGGCTGTAAAATCATACAGCCAGGAGGTTTTATGAAAACACCTACCGTTCTGATCATTATGGACGGCTTTGCCCTGGGTGAAGATTTCTCCGGCAATGCTGTCCGTGCCGCTGCCACTCCGCAGCTGGACTACCTGTTTTCCCAGTACCCCTACTGCTCTCTGGAGGCCTCCGGCCTGAACGTCGGTCTGCCTGACGGCCAGATGGGCAACAGTGAGGTTGGTCACACCAACATCGGTGCAGGCCGCGTGGTCTTCCAGGACCTGCCCAAGATCAGCCTGGCCATCCAGGAAGGTACTTTCTTCCAGAATCCCGCTTATCTGGAAGCCATCCAGGCCTGCAAGGAAAAGGGCACCGCTCTGCATCTGATGGGCCTGCTGTCTGACGGCGGCGTTCACAGCCACATCACCCACCTCTTCGCCATGATGGACCTGGCAAAGCAGCAGGGTGTGGAGCAGCTCTACATCCACGCTTTCCTGGACGGCCGCGATGTGGCCCCCTCCTCCGGCAAGAGCTTTATGGAGCAGCTGCAGAACAAGATCCAGGAGATTGGCCTGGGTCAGGTCTCTGTAGTCTCCGGCCGCTACTACGCCATGGACCGTGACAGCCGTTGGGAACGTCTGCAGAAGGCATACGATGCGATGGTCTGCGGTGAAGGTCCCTTCAACCCCGATCCCGTTCAGGCCATTCAGGCCTCCTACGATGCAGGGGTCACCGACGAGTTCATGGAGCCTGTGGTCTGCAGCCGGGAAGGCGCGATCCAGGCAGGCGACTCCGTCATCTTCATGAACTTCCGCCCTGACCGCGCCCGTGAGATCACCCGTGCTCTCACCGATCCCGACTTTGACAGCCTGGAGCGCAAGAAGGGCTTCGTCCCCGTGCAGTTCGTCTGCACCACCGAGTATGACGCCAGCCTGACCAATGTGTCCATCGCCTTCCCCCACGAGAAGCTGGACAACATCTTCGGCCAGTACCTGAGCCAGCTGGGCCTGACCCAGCTGCGCATCGCCGAGACCGAGAAGTATGCCCACGTGACCTTCTTCTTCAACGGCGGCCAGGAAGCTGTCTTCCCCGGCGAGGACCGCTGCCTGATCCCCTCCCCCAAGGTTGCCACCTACGACCTGCAGCCCGAGATGAGCGCTTACGCCGTCACCGAGGAGGCTGTCGACCGCATCAAGAGCGGCAAGTACGACGTGGTCATCCTGAACTTTGCCAACTGCGACATGGTGGGCCACACCGGCGTGTTCGACGCCGCTGTGAAGGCTGTGGAGACCGTGGACGAATGCGTGGGCAAGGTGGTTTCCGCTGTCACTGAGATGGGCGGCATCGCCCTCATCACCGCAGACCACGGCAATGCCGAGCAGATGATGGACGAGGAAGGCAATCCCTTCACCGCCCACAGCACCAATGTGGTCCCCCTGTGCATCGTGGGCGCTGATGTCCACCTGCGGGACGGCCGCCTGGCTGACATTGCCCCCACCATGCTGGACCTCATGGGCCTGAATAAGCCCGAAGAGATGGACGGCAAGACCCTTATCGTTTGAGTTCCGACCGGCTTGTCCGGACCCGGTATCATTTTATAATTAAAGGAGCGAAATTGAACATGAAGCTGATGATTGAAATCGTCGATGTTCTGGGCCGTGAGATCATGGACTCCCGCGGCAACCCCACTGTTGAAGTTGAAGTTTACCTGGACGACGGTGTCGTCGGCCGTGCATGCGTACCTTCCGGCGCATCCACCGGCATCTACGAGGCTTGCGAGCTGCGTGACGGCGACAAGTCCCGCTACCTGGGCAAGGGCGTTTCCAAGGCTGTTGACAACGTCAACAACGAGATCGCTGAGGCTCTGATCGGCCTGAACGTTCTGGATCAGCCTGCCATCGACAAGGTCCTGATCGAGCTGGACGGCACCCCCAACAAGAGCAAGCTGGGTGCCAACGCTATCCTGGGCGCTTCTCTGGCTTGCGCTCGCGCAGCTGCTGAGAGCCTGGGCATGCCCCTGTACACCTACCTGGGCGGCGTCAACGCAAAGACCCTGCCCGTTCCCATGATGAACATCCTGAACGGCGGCGCACACGCCACCAACAACGTTGACATCCAGGAGTTCATGGTCATGCC
The DNA here is from genome assembly GCA_017560855.1 of Ruminiclostridium sp. Lineage (GTDB taxonomy): Bacteria > Bacillota > Clostridia > Oscillospirales > Oscillospiraceae > Evtepia. The sequence goes on along the minus strand of JAFZEB010000012.1, from coordinate 5,487 downwards.
CGTGGGCGCACCCTCCTGGAAGGAAGCTCTGCGTATGTGCGCTGAGGTCTTCCACACCCTGAAGTCCGTTCTGAAGGAGAATGGCACTCCCGCAGCCGGTGTCGGCGACGAGGGCGGCTATGCTCCCAACCTGAAGAAGGACGAGGACGCTCTGAAGGTCATCGTGCAGGCCATCGAGAAGGCTGGCTACAAGCCCGGCGAGGACTTCATGATCGCCATCGACGCAGCTACCTCCGAGTGGTACAACGAGGAGACCGGCTGCTATGACCTGCCCAAGGCAAAGAAGACCATGACCAAGCAGCAGCTGGTCAACATGTGGAAGAAGTTCGCTGACAACTATCCCATCATCTCCCTGGAAGACGGCATGGGCGAGAACGACTGGGAAGGCTGGTCCATGCTGACCAAGGCCATCGGCGACCGTGTCCAGCTGGTGGGCGACGACCTGTTCGTCACCAACACCCAGCGCCTGAAGGACGGCATTGAGAAGGGTGTTGCCAACGCCATCCTGATCAAGGTCAACCAGATCGGCACCCTGACCGAGACCCTGGATGCCATCCAGATGGCAAACCGTGCAGGCTACACCGCAGTCATCTCCCACCGTTCCGGTGAGACCGAGGACACCACCATCGCTGACCTGTCCGTGGCTCTGAACGCTGGCCAGATCAAGACCGGCGCTCCCAGCCGTACCGACCGCGTGGCTAAGTACAACCAGCTGCTGCGCATCGAGGAAGAGCTGGACGATGTGGCTGTCTACCTGGGCCGTGACGCTTTCTTCAACCTGAAGTAAGTTTTTCCAAAACGACACAAAAAGAGGACTGGTTTTGCCAGTCCTCTTTCTTTTTCCTGCCACATCGGCCAGCTCTTCCACCCCGCCACAGGCGGGCCGCAGCGGGTGCTGCGTGAATCTCGCAGAGTTCCCGCAGGGGGAATTCATTTCCACCGAGGATGAAAAATCCAGCCCGGGGTCCCCATACGGCGGCAGCGCCGAATGGGATTCGCTGGACGATGCGGCTGTCTACCTGGGCCGTGACGCTTTCTTCAACCTGAAGTAAGATACACAATCAAACAGATAAAAAGGAACCGGACTTTTCCGGTTCCTTTTTTGTTGCAGAAATCTTACAATTCCCCGCATTTACTGGACTTTTTCCCTATTTTGTGCCATACTCAAATTGTATTGGTATGTAAATATCCCACACCTTAGAAAAGGAGGCATCGGACTTGAAAAAACGAATCCTTCCTATGTTCCTGGCCTTGGTGATGCTCCTCACCCTGCTGCCGGCTCCTCTGGCCAGCGCCGCCGGAACATCTGTCTATAACGGCACCAACTACAGCACCGATTACACCACCTGGCGGCAGGGCGATCCCGCCTGGGGAAAGACCCCTCTGGGCGATCTTCACACTTTTGGCGGGTCCGGCTGTCTGATCTCCTCCATCGCTGTGCTCATGTGCCACTCCGGCGCCTATGACCCGGCCAGCCTGAACCCCGGCACCCTCCGGGATTGGCTGGACAAGCAGGGATACATCAGCCACAGCCAGACCAGCTCCCAGGATGCCCTGCTGTCCTTCGGTCAGATCACTTACAACACCTCTCCCCGGTTCTACTTCACCAACCAGGAGTTTTTCTCCACAGACACCCCCATGGCCGATATCGCCCTGCGGGTCAGCCAGCTCCAGGCCAGCGGCTACTATGTCATCGCCCGGGTGAAATATAGCGGTCACTTTGTAGCTGTGGACCAGGTGATTGGCTCCGACGTGAAAATTTTCGACTCCGGTGCATCCGCCAAAAAACTCCTGTCTGAGTACAACGGCACCATCGGCGGCCTCATCTGCTTCAAGGCCAACTTATCCGGCAAGGACACCGTTTTGCCCGCCTTCGGCCTCCCAACAGCCCCCAAGGTTGCCGATCTGGCAGATGCCTACGGCACGGGCGATAAAATCGCCATCTCCTGGGGCGCCGCCAACCTGGCCACTCACTACAACCTCTATGTGGAGCAGAAGCAGGCCAACGGGTCCTGGAAAGAAAACTATCGCTACCATTTCTATGTGATCTCTCCCTTCTCTCTGGAACCCCTGCCCGCCGGCACTTATCGGGTGAAGGTCCAGGCCACCAATGCCAATGCCAATCCCTGGACCTACACCAACTCCGACTGGCAGACCTTCCAGGTGAAGCAGGGACACCTGACCGTCACCTATGATGCCAACGGCGGCACAGTTTCCAACAAATATCAGCTGGCCCAAGCCTGGACCAAGTACCAGCTGCCTACCCCCACCAAAAACGGTGCAGCCTTCCTGGGCTGGTATAACGCCAGCGGCAAACCGGTGAACAATTCTTCCCTGATCTCCACCACCACCGGCCACACCCTGACCGCCAAGTGGACCAACACCGGCGTGGGCTTCCACAAAAACGCTTCCTATAACGGCATCTTCTGGGATGTGCCAAAAAACGCCTGGTACTACGACAGCATCGCCAACGTCTACGCCTACGGTCTCATGAACGGTGTGGAACCCACCAAGTTTGAGCCCACTTCCCAGGTGACTGCCGCCCAGACCATTACTCTAGCCGCCCGTATGCGGAAGCTCTTTGTCACTGGAAACGGCTCCTTCGCCTCCACCAATCCTTGGTATAAGGCCTACTCCGACTACGCCCTCAGCCAAGGAATCATCGGCAACCTTCCCGCTGATATGAACGGCACCCTGACCCGCCAGGAGTTCGCCGCCATTATTGCCAACGCACTGCCCAACGAAGCCCTGCCCGCGGTCAACAGCGTTCCCTACGGTTCCATCCCCGACGTGTACCGCTCTGACGCCTCCATCTACAAGCTCTACCGGGCGGGTATCCTGGCCGGCAACGACAGCGCAGGCACCTTCCTCCCCAACGCTCCCATCACCCGCGCCGAGGTGGCCACCATTCTGGTGCGCATGGCCGACCCCAATGCCCGGGTGCTGTTCTCCCTCAGCTAAGGGACCATGAGAGCATCTGCAAAGAAAGGGCTGTTCGTCGCCCTGGCCGTCCTCCTGCTGGGGACGGCCGCTCTTTTCCTGGTGGGTACTACCGATGAGATGGTCATCGTATCCTATCAGGTAGAGTCTCCAGAGATAGAGAACCCGATTCGGTTGGCTCTGGTCACCGACCTGCACTCCTGTGACTACGGTGAGAACCAGGAGGACCTGCTGGATGCCATCGCCGCCCAACATCCCGATGGGATTCTTCTGGGGGGCGACATCATCGACGATGATATCCCCAGAGAAAAAGGCGAACTTTTTGTAACAGAAGTTTCCCAGACCTATCCCACCTACTATGTATCAGGCAACCACGAGTACCGCACCGATGACATAGACGGCATCAAGGGTTTTCTCCGGTCCGCTGGGGCCACTGTTCTGGAGGGAGACTGCATCCCTCTGACGGTTGACGGCCAGACCATTCAGATCTGCGGCGTGGATGACCCGGAAGGTGTGGGCCAGGAGGCCATGGATCGCCAGCTGGCCCAGGCTGCCGCCCAGGCTGACCCAGACCACTTTACGATCCTCCTCTCCCACCGCCCGGAGCTTATCGACCAGTACCGCTCCTTCGGGGTCTTTGACTTGATCCTCTCCGGCCACGCCCACGGCGGTCAGTGGCGGATCCCCGGACTTCTGAACGGCCTGCTGGCCCCCAATCAGGGGTTCTTCCCGGACTACGCCGGGGGCCGATACGACTTCTCCGACTGCACCTTCCTGGTGAGCCGGGGTCTGGCCCGGGAGTCCACCTCCATCCCCCGGCTCTTCAATCCTCCCGAGCTGGTCATCCTCGATATTACCTGAATCAAGAAAGGACACATTTCCATGCGAAACGACAAAGCCACCCAAATCTTCTTCCTTGGTATGCTCTGGTGTGCCGTTGCCATTCTGGCAGGCTATCAGTTCCCCCTGAACCGGATGTTTGAGCCTGACATCCAAATCATCCCCCTCCTCTGCTTCCTGCTGTTCTTCGGTGTTCTGGGCAGTCTGATGACCCGCATCTATGGCCCCGGCTACTCCCTGCGGATCCTGATCATGGTCTTCATCTTCTCCTGCCTGGGTCTTCTGGGCCGCTACCTCCTGGCCTATACCCCCGGCATCTTCACCGTCAACAGCGTCATTGAGTATCTGATCACCGTGACCCTGTACACCACCATCGCCTACAACTGGTTCCCCAAAAAGTGATAAACGACAGAGCACCCCGACACGATGTGTCGGGGTGTTTTTGTCAGGACGGTATAAACTCCTCCACAAGGTCCTGAACCTTTTGCAGTTGTTCCTCGTCACTCTCCCGCACCAATTGGAGCATCCGCTCCGTGATCCGGTCATGCACAGCGTACCCGTGGCAGGTCAGCAAAACCAAAACCATACATTCCAGTCTATGATCCATCAATTCCTGGTAAAAGGACATGAACTCCACATCCGTGATTGGGAACTTTCCTTTTCCGCAGATGGTTTCCCAGTCTCTTTCGTGGTCCATAATCCAGGCTTCTAGCCGTTTTGCCTCTTCTGTCGTCATCATATGTATCAACCTCTCTGTTTTGTATTTAACCAGCAGAGCTCTTTCCAGTTCTTCAAGATTATATCGCAAAAAACAGATCGGTTTGCGTGGTATGCCACATACAGTGTAAATATCTACGAATCTCCTGTAGGGGCGATTCACGAATCGCCCGCCAAACGCAGGTAAACCCCTTTGGGCGGCGGGCGCATCGTGATGCGCCCCTACAAAACATAGGACTCAGACGCAATTGACCTCGTAGAGTTTCGCCGTCGCAACGGCGAAATAAAGTCTAATCCGTTTTCTGGCGCGACATGTGCGTGCCAGAAAACACTTCTCGGCCTGCCAGTGTGCCCAAAGGGCGCGCGCAGCAGGCCGCAACCCCAAAACAATACCCACACGTTTTCCGTTGGAAAACGTGTGGGTTTTCGTTAATTATTCTTCGTCCCAGTTGTGGTACACGTTCTGAACGTCGTCGTTGTCCTCGAGCATGTCGATGAGCTTCTCCATGTTCTTGATGTCGCCGGCGTCGGTGAGCTTCACGTAGTTCTGGGGGACCATCTCCACCTGTGCGGAAGCGAAGACATAGCCCTTCTCCTGCATGGCAGCAGCCACGGAGCCGCAGTCATCGGGCTCGGTGTAAACGGTGAAGACCTCGCCGTCCACTTCCAGGTCAGCTGCGCCGCAGTCCAGAGCATCCATCATCACGGTATCCTCGTCCAGCTCGCCGTCCTCGTCCACCATGATCAGCACGCCCTTGCGGTCGAAGGACCAGGACACGCAGCCGGTAGCGCCCAGGCCCTTGCCGTACTTGTCCAGCAGGTGGCGCATTTCGGGAGCGGTGCGCTGACGGTTGTCGGTCAGAGCCTCAATGATGACAGCAACACCGTTGGGGCCGTAGCCTTCGTAGACGACGGACTCGTAGTTGTCGGTGTTGTTGGCGCCCAGTGCCTTCTCGATGGTACGCTTGATGTTGTCGTTGGGCATGTTGG
>JAFZEB010000131.1 GCA_017560855.1 Ruminiclostridium sp. | reverse complement strand
TTTTTCACCGCACCGGCTTCTGCCAAGTACCCCGGCTCCGATGCCGGGGGTCTGTGCGAGCACAGCCTCAAGGTCTACCACTGCCTGTCCGATTACCTGTCCCGGGAGCGGGTCACCGACCTGTCCGGACTGGACTCCAGCCCGGAGTCCATTGCCCTGGTCTCCCTGCTCCACGATGTGTGCAAGATCGGCTGCTACAAGCCCTCCACCCGGAACGTGAAGGGGGAGGACGGTCGATGGACCCAGGTCCCCACCTTTACCTTTGACGATCCTCTGCCCTACGGCCACGGGGAGAAGTCGGTGTACATCGTCAACGGGTACGTCCGTCTGACCAGAGAAGAGGCCATGGCCATCCGCTGGCACATGGGTTTCTCCGGCACCGAGGACGCCCGCATGGTGGGCAAGGCCTTTGCCAAATACCCCCTCGCCTTCGCCCTGTCTGTGGCCGACATGGAGGCGACCTACTTCCTGGAAGAGGAAGGAAATCCATTTTAATTGAGTTAGGCTTTTTCTGGTAGAAAGAAGCCTTCTCCCTTTGGGAGAAGGTGCCCCTGAAGCGGGCGGATGAGGGTTCGTCCCAGGGCAAGGGCAGTCCCCCTCATCAGTCAGCTTCGCTGACAGCTTCTCCCCAGGGAGAAGCCTTGCTGGCGTACCAACGGAAAAGCAAGAAAGGAATCAACATACCCATGAAGAGCTTTCAGTCTCTTGGGATCCGGGCGCCCATCCTGTCGGCATTGGCCGACTGCGGCTATGAGACGCCCACACTGATCCAAGAAAAGGCCATTCCGGCAGGCATCACCGGCCGGGATGTGCTGGGCAGCGCCCAGACCGGCACAGGCAAGACCTGCGCCTTCGGCGTGCCCATTCTCCAACGGCTGGCCAAGGGGAGCAGAAAGGGCATCCGTGCCCTCATCCTCACCCCCACCCGTGAGCTGGCCATTCAAATTGATGAAAACTTAAAAGCCTATGGCAAGAACCTCTCCCTCACCGAGGCCGTCATCTTTGGCGGCGTGGGCCAGACCCCCCAGGTGGAGCAGCTCAAGCGGGGCGTGGACATCCTCACCGCAACCCCCGGCCGCCTGCTGGACCTGGCCGGTCAGGGTCTGCTGGACCTGTCCGACATCGAGATCTTCGTCCTGGACGAAGCCGACCGGATGCTGGACATGGGCTTTATCCACGATGTCCGCAAGGTCATCAAGCTCCTGCCCGAGAAAAAACAGACCATGTTCTTCTCGGCTACCATGCCTCCCGAGATCATGGATCTGGTGGACTCCCTTCTCCACGATCCGGTGAAGGTGGCCGCCGCTCCTGTGTCCTCCCCCGTGGAGGTCATCCGCCAGGAGGTCTGCCTGGTGGACCGGGGCAACAAGACCGCCCTCCTCATCCAGCTGCTGGAGGAGGAGAACGTCAAGAACGCCCTGGTCTTTACCCGCACCAAGCACGGCGCCGACAAAGTGGCCCGGGATCTGGTGAAGGGTGGCGTCACCGCCGCAGCCATCCACGGCAACAAGTCCCAGACCGCCCGTCAGGAGAGTCTGCGGAAGTTCAAGGCCGGGGAGCTTCAGGTCCTGGTGGCCACCGACATTGCTGCCCGTGGTCTGGACATCGAGGAGCTCTCCCACGTGTTCAACTATAACCTCTCTGAGGTTCCCGAGACCTACATCCACCGCATCGGCCGCACCGGCCGTGCCGGTCACGGGGGCACCGCCATCTCCTTCTGTGACTATGGCGAGCAGCCCATGCTCAAGGACATTGAAAAACTCCTGAAGAAGCCCGTTCCCCGCCGGGAGCACGACTTCCCCATGGAGGTCTTCGAGGCCCCCAAGAAGGATGCCAAGGGCCGTCCCATCAACGCCGAGGACGCCGAGGCCCGTCAGGCCGCCCGGGAGAAGAACGCTGCCCGGAAGAAGGCCGCCGCGGAAAAGGCAGCTGCCCTGAAGGCAGCCCAGGAGGCCACCGTTCTGGCCGAGACGCCTGCTCCTGAGAAAAAGAGCAAGAAAAAGAAGAAGGCCAAGACCAAGGTGGCGGAAGTTCCTGTGGTAGAAGCACCTCCCGCACCTCCTGTGAAGAAGGAGAAGGAGCGCCGCACCTTCCCCCATGGTAAGCAGAATCTGGGCAGTCTTCAGGACTTCCTGGACAAACAGCCGGACCCCGATCTGGCTGTGCCCTACACCCCCCACCGGAACCCTCTGGAGGGTGAAGTCATTATGGATGCCACCGCAAGACTGCTGGCCTCCAAGCCGGTTTATCGGTACCATACCCCCTCCAAGCCTGCCCCTGCCCCGGAAAAGAAGGAGAAGAAGGCCAAGAGCAAGAAGGGAAAGAAGGAGGAGCAGAAGAGCAAGGCCCCAGCTGCTGTGAAGCCCGCTCTGCCCAAGGAGCCTGAGCGCCGGGAGCCCCCCAAGAAGGGCGTCCCCGCCCCTGCCAAGAAGCGGCCTGGACGAAAGGACCGTATCCCTGCCCGGGTAGAGGCCCCTGCCAGCCGCCAGAAGGACTCCACCGAGCAGAAGAGCCTCATGAAGCCCTTCTATATCAGCCATGATTAAGGAAGAAGACTGGAGAGCCCGGTACCACGACTCTGCCGTGGAGAAACGCCGGAAGAAGCGCCGCTGGCAAAGACGATTCCGCCGGTTCTGCACCGTCCTGGTGGTCCTGGCCCTGTTGACGGGATGGTTTTTCTGGCAGCAGGAGGGCCTTTCCACCGAGACCATCACCGTAGAAAGCGCCCCGGACGGGTTCAGCGGATACCGCATCGCCGTCATCTCCGACCTCCACGGCAAGGAGTTTGGAGAGGGGAACCAGCGGCTCTTAAACTTTGTGGCGGGGTTGGAACCTGACCTCATCGCTATGGTGGGGGACATCCTCCACGAGGAGAGCCAGATGGCCATGATCCCTGCGGTGGCAGAGGGTCTGGCGGCCATCGCCCCCACCTATTACGTCACCGGCAACCACGAGTGGGCCGCCGGAGTAGTCCCGGAGCTGGAACCCCTGCTGGAAGCGTGCGGGGTGAACGTCCTCTCCAACGAATACCTGGTCCTGGAAATGAACGGGGACCGTCTGGCCCTGCTGGGGGCGGAAGACCCCAACGGCTACGCCAACCAGAAGACGGTGGGCCAGCTGGCCGATCAGGTGAGAGGGGAACAGGGGGAGATCTATCAGCTCCTCCTGAGCCACCGGAACAACAAATACGAAGACTATGCAGCCGCCCGGGTGGACCTGACCCTGGCGGGCCATGCCCACGGCGGGCTCATCCGCATTCCCGGCACCGATGGTCTCATCGGACCCCAGCGGGAGCTGATGCCCCACTACACCGCCGGACTGTACGACCTGGACTGCGGCCAGATGGTGGTCTCTCGGGGGCTGGCGGATCAGCGCCCGGCCTTCCGCCTGCTGAACCGCCCGGATGTGCCCCTGATCGTGCTGGAGTGAACGTCGTTTGCATCGCCCCCTCATCAGTCACCTGCGGTGACAGCTTCTCCCCGAGGAGAAGCCTTGTCGTTGCCTGATCTGTGAGCCTTCTCCTGGGGGAGAAGGTGGCGCAGCGAAGCTGTGACGGATGAGGGCGACAAGGGGAAGCACAACCTTCGTAGGGGCGGATTCCATATCCGCCTACCTTTAGAGAACGAATCGAGAATAGAAAGAAGTCCTGACCAATGAACCGCAAGCAATTCACCCGTGGTCTCCGCACGGGTATCCCCATCTCCCTGGGGTACCTGGCGGTGTCCTTTACCATGGGCATCACCGCAAAAAATGCGGGGCTGACCGCTTTTCAGGCCACCCTCACCAGTCTGCTGGTGAACGCCTCGGCCGGACAGTATGCCGCCTTTACCATGATGGCGGCCAACAGCGGCTTTCTGGAACTGGCCATCATGGAGGCCGTCACCAATGCCCGCTATATCCTCATGTCCTGCGCTTTGAGCCAGAAGCTCCCCTCCACGGCCAAGCTGTGGCAGCGGATGACCATTGGCTTCAACGTCAACGACGAGATCTTCGGCATGGCCATCGCCGAGCCGGATAAGCTCAACCCCTACTACTACTTCGGCATGATGGCCATTGCCATGCCCGGCTGGGCCCTGGGAACCTTCCTGGGTACCTCCGTGGGCAACATCCTCCCAGCCAGTGCGGTCAGCGCCCTGAGTGTGGGCCTGTACGGCATGTTCCTGGCAGTCATCATCCCGGCCTCCAAGAAGAGCAAGATCATCCTGGGGGTGGTCATCGTGTCCATGGCGGCCAGCTTTGCCATGGAGGTCATCCCTCTGTTCGGGGCCATCGCCTCGGGCACCCGGACCATTATCCTCACCGTGGTCATTGCCAGCGCCGCTGCCATCCTGTTCCCGGTGAAGGAAGAAGCCAAGGAGGAAGCCGACCATGGAGCATAACACCTATATCTACCTAGCCATCGCTGTGGTGGCCCTCACCACCTACCTGGTCCGGGTCCTGCCCTTGACCCTCATTCGGAAGGAGATCAAGAACCCCTTCATCCGCTCCTTCCTGTACTATGTGCCCTACGTGACCCTGGCGGTCATGACCTTTCCGGCCATCATCTACGCCACCGACAGCATCTGGTCGGGCATCGCCGCCCTGGTGGTGGGCATTCTGGTGGCCTGGTTCAGCGGAAACCTCTTTCTGGTGGCCCTGTCTGCCTGTGCAGTGGTGTTCATCGTGGAGATGCTGATTTTCTAAGAAATAGTCTACGAAACATGGAGACAGATACCATGGACGAGATCAAAACCATACCCATCCGAACCTACGAGGCCGGGACCTATGACGTGGCCGTGGTGGGTGCCGGTCATGCCGGCATCGAGGCCGCCCTGGCCTGCGCCCGTCTGGGCCTTCGGACCCTGTGCTTTACCATCAACATGGATGCCGTGGGCAACATGCCCTGCAACCCCGCCATCGGCGGCACCGGCAAGGGCCATCTGGTCCGGGAGCTGGACGCCCTGGGCGGTGAGATGGCCAGAGCGGCAGACCAAGCCTGCATCCAGTACCGGATCCTGAACCGGGGCAAGGGACCTGCCGTCCACTCCCTCCGGGCCCAGGCTGACCGCCGCTTCTACCAGAGCATCATGAAGCACACCCTGGAGAAGGAACCCAACCTGTGGGTGAAGCAGGCCGAGGTTACCGACCTTCTCACGGAAAACGGCCAGGTGGTGGGCGTGCAGACCGAGACTGGGGCCATCTACCGGGTGAAGGCGGCCGTCATCTGTTCCGGCACCTACCTGGGCAGCACCACCATTGTGGGTGAAGTGGTCCGCAGAAGCGGACCCGATGGCATGTTCGGTGCCGATGCCCTGACCAACAGTCTGTTGAAAGCCGGACTGTCCCTGCGCCGGTTCAAGACCGGCACCCCGCCCCGGGTCAATGCCCGGTCCATCGACTTTTCCCAGCTGGAGGTCCAGGTGGGGGACGCCGAAGCCATCCCCTTCTCCTTCGAGACCGAACAGCCCGGGGAGAACAAGATCTGCTGCTGGATCACCTACACCAACCAACACACCCACGACATCATC
>JAFZEB010000130.1 GCA_017560855.1 Ruminiclostridium sp. | reverse complement strand
GTCCTTGATCTTCTCCACAGGCATGGGCCAGGACAGGCCCAGCTTCAGGACACTGGCCTTCTCGCCAAAGACCTCACGGACGTACTGGTAGCTGGTGGAGGAGGTGATGATACCCAGGGTGGTGTCCTCCCCCATCTCCATTCGGTTCAGTTCGGTGGTCTCGGCAAAGGCAGTCATGGCCTTGGTACGCAACTCTACCCGGTAGTGGGCCTTCATGGAGTTGGTGGTCATCATGACCCGCAGGGGGTCCTTCACATATTGCTTCTGGGGAACCTCCTGCCGCTCGCCGGTGTTCACGATGCTCTGAGAATGGGCGATACGGGTACAGGTACGAACCAGAATGGGAGTGTGATATTCCTCGGACAGATGGAAAGCCATCTTGGTAAACTCCATGGCTTCCTGGGAGTCAGAAGGCTCCAGCATGGGAATTTTGGCAGCGATGGCATAGTGGCGGGAATCCTGCTCGTTCTGAGAGGAGTGCATACCGGGGTCGTCTGCCACGCAGATGACCAAACCGGCCTCCACTCCCTGATAGGAAATGGTGAACAGAGGGTCTGCCGCCACGTTCAGGCCCACGTGCTTCATGCAGCAGGCGGCCCGCTTGCCGCCCACAGCGGCACCATGGGCCACTTCCAGGGCCACCTTCTCATTGGGGGCCCACTCGCAGTAGATTTCAGGATACTTGGCAGCTTCTTCGGTGATCTCAGTGCTGGGGGTGCCGGGATAGCTGGAGATCACACAGCATCCGGCTTCATACAATCCGCGGGCAATGGCTTTATTGCCCAACATCAGTTCTCTCATGGAATTCCTCCGTGGTTATGCTTCTTCCGGAGCCGCTTCACTCTTTCCGTTGGACACACGGTCCATAATCTCTGCCAGGGCACCGGTGCCATAGTTGAGCACCCGGTTCACCCGGCTGACGGTAGCAGAGCTTGCGCCGGTTTCATTCAGAATGGTAGTATAGACCTTGCCGTCGTGGAGCATTTTGGCCACGTCAAAGCGCTGCTCCATGGCACGCAGTTCGGTAACGGCACAGATATCTTCGAAAAAGCGGATGCACTCCTCCACAGACTGGATCTGGGCGATATGCTCATACAGGTCGTTGCTCCGCTCCTTTTTGCTGGCTCTGGGCATGGGGGTCGCTCCTTTCCCTTCTGGTCCTCTGACCTTTGTCTGTTAGCCTCTGTTCTGCTGGGCAACCAGCTGATCAGCACCGTAACGCTTACGCAGGACGGGCTTTTCGATCTTGCCGGTGGCGTTGCGGGGGATCTCTGCAAAGATGATCTGCTTGGGACGCTTATAACGGGGCAGTTCCAGGCAGAAGTCGTTGATCTCTTCCTCGGTGCAGGTCATGCCGTCCTTGATCTCAATGACGGCACCGCAGATCTCGCCCAGACGGCGGTCGGGCAGACCGATGACGGCCACGTCCTTGATCTTGCTGTGAGCACGGAGGAAGTCCTCGATCTGAACGGGGTAAATATTTTCGCCACCGGAGATGACAACGTCCTTCTTACGGTCCACCAGGAAGATGAAGCCGTCCTCGTCCTGCATGGCCATGTCACCGGTGTACAGCCAACCGTTCTTCAGGACTTCGGCAGTGGCTTCGGGGTTGTTGTAATAGCAGGTCATGACGCCGGGACCCTTGACACAAAGCTCGCCAACGCCGCCCTGTTCCACCACATTGTCGTGCTCGTCCACGATCTTGATCTCCCAGCGGTAGCCGGGAATGCCAATGGCACCCACCTTATGGATGTTGTCCATACCCAGATGGACGCAGCCAGGGCCGGTGGATTCGGACAGACCATAGTTGGTGTCATACTGATGGGTGGGGAAGTATTCTCTCCACCGACGAATCAGGGAGGGGGGCACGGGCTGAGCACCGATGTGCATCAGCTTCCACTGGTCCAGGTTGTAATCCGCCAGCTTTACATCGCCTCGATCCAGGGAGTCCAGGATCTCCTGGGCCCAGGGCACCAGCAGCCAAACCAGAGTGCAGTGCTCATCAGAGACAGCCTTCAGAATGATCTCGGGGGTGGTGCCCTTCAGCAGGACTGCCTTGCTGCCGGCATAAAGGCTGCCCATCCAGTGGAACTTGGCACCGGTGTGGTACAGGGGCGGAATGCAGAGGAAGTTGTCGTCACGGCCAATGCGATGGTGCTTGGCCTCCATCTCCGCAGCCTGGGTCAGGCTCAGATGCTTATGTAAAATGGCCTTGGGGAAGCCGGTGGTGCCGGAGGAGAAGTAGATAGCGCCGTCGTCGTCGTCCGTGATGAGGACCTGAGGAGGCGCAGAGGAGCAGTCGGCAGACAGCTCACGATAGCTCTCGGCAAAGGTAGGGCAATTGTCGCCCACGTAAATGAGCAGGCGGCCCTTGCTGAGCTTGTGCTCGATGCTCTCGATACGGCCAATGAACTCAGGGCCGAAGACCAGCACCTGGACCTCTGCCAGGTCGGCGCAGTACTGGATCTCATCAGCGGAGTAACGGAAGTTGAAGGGAACGGCGATGGCACCGGTCTTCAGGATACCGAAGTAGATGGGGAGCCACTCCAGACAGTTATACATGAGGATGGCAACCTTGTCGCCCTTCTTCACGCCACGGGAGATGAGCATGTTGGCAAAGCGGTTGGCCTTCTCGTTGAAGACGTTCCAGGTGATCTCACGGCGGTAGGGCTGGTCGCTGGTGGGCTGGATCAGATCATATTCCTTCCAGGTCATCCGGCGGTTCTCAGGGATCTCAGGGTTGAGCTCCACCAAAGCAACTTCGTTGCCATAGAGCTTTACATTACGTTCCAGAAAATCAATGACAGGCATAAAAGACAGTCCTCTCTTCCTCGTATCTCTTGCTTCTATTATAAGCTGAAACTTTACAGCTTTAAATTTTCAACACAACAAATAAACTTTAACACATCGAAGATATAAAGTCAAGGATATTAGGGGTTTTTGACAGAAATCCTGCCCCGGAATTTCCGGGGCAGGATCCTCTTTTTATAAAGAAGCTTTCAGAGCTTCCAGAAGGGCTTCGCTTTCCTGGGCCACTTCCTTCAGCGCCCCCTCTTCAAAGGGAGACTTGAGCCCGGCTTCCACCAGCAGATCAGTGAAAACCTGTTCACCGCCCTGACTCAGCAGGCGGACATAACGACGGAAGGCATCGTCATAGTCCTTCCGGGAGGCCAGCAGGAACTGAAGGGCAGCTGTCTGGGCCAGGCAGTAGTCAATATAGTAGAAGGGGGACTCATAAATGTGCATCTGGTACTGCCAGCGAGTGCCCTCCTCCAGATAGGGAACACCATCGAAACAAATGTGGGGACGGAACTCGGCCTCCAGCTTTCGCCAGGCGGCCTTGCGCTCTTCGGGTGTCCAGTCGGGATTTTCATAGACCTGGCGCTGGAAGTCATCCACGATGGTGCCATAGGGGAGGAAGGACAGGGCGTCCAG
>JAFZEB010000129.1 GCA_017560855.1 Ruminiclostridium sp. | reverse complement strand
TCTCAAAGCCCTTGCCCACCTCGTCCAGGGCGGGGACCAGTTCCCCGTTGATGATATCCAGGATCTCCTTGCCCTCTTCCGCCAGGATCTTGGCCTGGGCGGCGGACTTCTCCTTCAGGCCCTTGCAGACCATCTGACAGAGGGTCATGTCCCCGGTGTCTGCGGCCTTGGGTGCGGCATTGGATACAGGGGCTGCCGCCACAGGGGCAGTGGTGTTCTGGTAGGTCTCCATGTAGTCCTGGCACTGGTCATCCAGACCGGCCAGGGCGCGGTAGGACTTGAAAGCACCCATCATAGGCTCACTGAGGGGATTGATGATGGAGCCGTCCAGACCGGCCTGCAGGGCCTGGGTAAAGAAGCTCTCGTTGAGGAGCTCACGTCTGGGCAGACCGAAGGACACGTTGGACACACCCAGGGCGGTCTTCAGGCCCAGTTCTTCCTTGGCCCGGCGGATGGTCTCCAGGGTGACACGAGCATTGTCCTTACCGGCAGAGACCGGCATGGTCAAGCCGTCCACCAGCAGGTCCCGGCGGGGAATGCCCAGGGCTTCTGCCCGGTCCAGAATTTTCTTTGCAATGGCCAGACGGCCCTCGGCCGTCTCGGGGATGCCGTCGTCATCCAGGCACAGACAGACCAGGCCGCCGCCGTACTTCTTCACCAGGGGGAGGATGGCATTCAGGCTCTCCTCCTTGCCGTTGACGGAATTGATGAGGGCCTTGCCGTTGTACCGGCGGAGGGCACGCTCCATGGCTTCGGGATTGGCGGTGTCCAGCTGGAGGGGCAGTCCGGTGACCTCCTGGATGGCCTCCATGGTCCGGGTGAGAACGGCAGGCTCGTCGATGCCGGGCAGGCCCACGTTCACATCGAGGATGTGAGCGCCGGCATCCTCCTGCTTGAAGGCCTCGTTCAGCACATAGTCCATATCCCCTTCCCGCAGAGCGGCCTGGAGCTTCTTCTTGCCGGTGGGGTTGATGCGCTCGCCGATGATGACCGGGTCCTTGCCGTCCATCACCACCACCTGACAGTAAGAGGAGATGAGGCAGGCATCCTTCTGGGTGACCACGGGCAGGGGGATCTCCCGGGTGGCCTCAATGAGGGCCTTCAGGTGAGCAGGGGTCGTGCCGCAGCAGCCGCCCATGACGGTGGCCATGGGGGCCAGGGGGAGCATCTGGGCGGCGTAGTCCTCGGGGGACACGTCGTAGACCGTCTTGCCGCCCTCAGCTCTGGGGAGGCCTGCGTTGGGCTGGAGGAGCAGAGGAGTGGAGGCATCCGTCCACATCTGCTGGAAGACCTCAGCCATTTCCTTGGGACCCAGGCCACAGTTCAGACCGAACAGGTCCACACCCATGCCCTCCATGAGGGCCACCATAGCCCGGGGAGAGCCGCCGGTGAGGAGCTTGCCGGTGGTATCGAAGATACAGCTGGCGAAGATGGGCAGGGTGGAGTTTTCCTTTGCTGCCACCAGAGCAGCCTTCATCTCATACAGGTCGCTCATGGTCTCAATAAGGATGGCATCGGCACCGGCCTCCTGGGCGGCGGCGATGGTGTCGGCAAAGAGGGCCACAGCGTCCTCGAAGTCCAGGTCGCCGTAGGGCTTTAAGAGCTTACCGGTGGGGCCGATATCGGCCATGACATAGCCGTCGGTGACTCCGGCCTGATCCATAGCCGCCCGGACGTTGGCCACGGCGGCGGTCATGACCTCCTTGGGGGTGACCCCGTAGGGGGCCAGCTTCTGGACATTGGTGCCGAAGGTGTTGGTGGCGATCAGGCGGCAGCCTGCCTCCAGATACTGCCGGTGGACGTTCTGGACGGCCTCCGGGTTCTGGATGCTCCACAGATCGGGCAGCAGGCCGTCAGGCAGACCAGCAGCCTGGAGCATACTGCCCAGACCACCGTCCAGATAATAACGTGTTTCCTTGATGGCTTCTAAAATAGGTTTCATCTGTTTGACCCCTTTCCTCTATCAGTCGGCTGACCTAAAAGGACAGTCTTTCTTGTTGCATCGCATACATTTCTGACCGCAGGACTCCTCCTGCCGGTCGCTTATCCCCACCAGGGCGGTGATGGATTTTTCCGGCACCAGCATCCCGGCCCCGGTGAGGCTCAACCCCATCCGGCGAGTGGCGTCCAGAAGGTCCAGGACCTCCTGTTGGTGGGACAGGGACCAGTCCCCATAGCCCGGGCTGAAGGGTGGAGTCAGATACTCCCCCTCCCCCAGTTCCAGACCTTCCACATAGTCTGCCGCCAGCTGGTCCAGCCAGGCGGCGCACACCGCCTGCCCCACGGCAGCCTTGGCCACGTCCCGCACGCTCCATCGGCGCAGGAGCAGGTCGGCCTGGGGCCCCAGGGTAATGGCGTAGAGAACGGCCTCCTCACAGTGACGGAGGTGATGGGCCAGATCCCGGCTGGCCTCTGTAAATCGGCGAACCGCCATCCTTCGGCCCAAAGACCGAGGGATGACGGCACGTTCCAGTTCCCCCATGCAGGTCTCCGCCAGAGCGGACACCTCCGGGGGCATGGGAGTTCTTCCATAGCCCAGATAGCGGGCGATCTCCTGTCGGTCCAGCTTCATCAGCGTCCCAGGACCTTGGAGAGGTTTTCCATGAGGGCAGAGGCCACATCGGGCTTGTTCATGGTGTACACGTGGACCCCTCGGATGCCGTTGGCCACCAGGTCCACCATCTGCTCGGAGGCGTAGACGATGCCCGCCTGCTTCATGGCGTCGGGACGGTCCCGGAATTTGTCCAGGATCATTCGGAAGCGATTGGGCAGGGTGGTACCGGAGAGAGACAGGATGCGGGTCATCTGGGCGGCGTTGGTGACCGGCATGATGCCCGCCAGGACAGGGACCTTGATCCCCAGCCGCTGGGCCTTCCACAGGAAGCTGTAGAGGGCGCTGTTGTCAAAAAACATTTGGGTGGTGAGGAAGTCCACCCCGCAGTCCACCTTTTCCTTCAGATGGAGGAGGTCTTCCTCATGGCTCCGGCTCTCCACGTGGCACTCGGGATAGCAGGCCGCACCGATGGCGAAGCCGCCGAAGGCCTTGATCTCCTTCACCAGCTCATAGGCATAGCGGAAGTCCCGGGGGGCATCGGGATCGTAGCCGGGGGGATAGTCTCCCCGAAGGGCCAGGATGTTCTCGATGCCGGCGGCCTTCAGGTTCTCCAGCTCCTGGTGGATCCGGTCCCGGCTGGAGGACACGCAGGTCAGGTGGGCCAGGGCGGGGACCTTGTGACCGGACTGGAGGATCCGGGCGATCTCGGCGGTGTAGGCGGAGGTGCCGCCCCCGGCACCGTAGGTAACACTCATAAAGTCAGGCTTCAGCTCGGCGATCTGTTCGGCGGCGAAGCGGACAGTATCAAAGTCGCTGTCCTTCTTTGGGGGGAAAACCTCGAAGGACAGGGTGACGGATTTCTCATTCCAGAGATTGCTGAGTTTCATGGGGATCTCTTCTTTCTTATGCAGGGGTATTGGTTTCCTCTCTGCCAGCCAGCCGGACACCGGCCAGAACGATGGCACAGACGAACCAGAAGATCAGCATCACACGGGGGTAGTTCCACAGGTAGTCGGCCATGCCGCACAGGAGGCAGCCCAGGATGGCAGAGGTGCCGCCGATGATGGCCATACGGACCTGCGCATCACAGGTGACCTTTGCCACCGCCTTCACGCCCTTCTTCACCGTCCAGAGCATACCGCCCAGGAAGGTGACGATGCCCAGCAGGCCGGTCTCACACCAGACCTGCAGGTACATATTGTGGCAGTGGACGAACTTGTCGTGGCCGTGGAAAAGGTTCAGGTCGCTGATGGCGGAGCGGACCGCATCGGCACCCAGACCGGCACCCAAGATGGGCCGCATGGTGAGGAATTCACCGGCGGCAGCATACAGGGGGAACCGGCTGCTGGTGGAGCTGTCGGAGAAGTTGAAGATACTGAGGATGCGGTTAAAGACGGTCTCCGGCAGGAAGGGAATGGCGGCGCACACCACGAAGATAGCGGCGGGGATGATCTTCCGGTTCCACAGGAGAACGAAGACAGCCGCCGCAAAGGCCAGACCCAGCCAGGAGGCACGGGAATAGGTCATGATCATAGCCACACAGCCTAGACCCGCACTGCCGAAGCCCAGAAAACGGCCAAACCAGCCCTTGCTCCCCAGCATCAGGGCCACCGCCAGGGGAATGAGCATCAGCAGGACCTGGGCAAAGGTGTTGGGGTTGTCAAAAAAGGCATCCACACGACCGGGCATATACTTGTTCAGGCTCTGGGTCATGTCCACATAGGAGGCGTTGACCTCCACGCCCATGATGCGCTGGTAGAAGCCATAGAGAGACATGACCGCCAGACCCATCGAGGAGAAGCCCAGCAGACGCATGAGATGTTCCCGCCGCTGGACGGTGCTGACGATGACGATGACACACAGGATGGCGGCACCGTAGTACTTCAGGAACCGGAAAGAGGCATCGGGATAGGCCGACAGGGGCCAGGCCAGGA
Organism: Ruminiclostridium sp.; assembly: GCA_017560855.1. Lineage (GTDB taxonomy): Bacteria > Bacillota > Clostridia > Oscillospirales > Oscillospiraceae > Evtepia. The sequence goes on along the minus strand of JAFZEB010000129.1, from coordinate 1,940 downwards.
CCACAGCGGCCCCAAAGGCCACCAGCCAGGGACCCAGGGAGGCGATATCCAGCCCCCAGTCCTTCCGGCGCATGCCGGAGAAGATCGCCAGCACCAGACCGCCGCCATAGACCAGAAGGCTGTAGGCATTGTTCCAGCTCTCGAAGGGAATGACCAGAATGGCCAGCATGAACCAGCTGATGAAAACAGGGGTATTCTCCACCACGGAGAAGGCCAGCTGGGCAAAGAAACTGCCCTCAAAGGCGGCTTCAAACTTTTTGTAGATGGCGTGCAGAATCTTTGTGGGGATATTGATCAGGAAGGTCAAGCCCCGACAGAGAAGGCTGTCCTTCCATGCCTTGTCCAGGACACCGTCTCGAATGATAAATTGGATGATCACACTGCCGGTACACCACCGAACGATCAGGTCGGCGATGCCACGGATGACAACAGCCAGCAGGCTGCCCTCATACCAGGCGCACAGCTGCCGCCAAAGAGGGGCGAGGAGTTGGCACAGGATACTGCTCCGTACCGTTTCCACGGGCGATCACTCCTTTCTTTGGGAATTGCGATGGGTTTAGTGATTGCGGTTTTTATACCAGTACAGCAGGGAGAGCAGCAGGAACTGCTTCTTGCAGACCAGGTCGGCCACCACCTGCTTGTTCCGGCCCAGCCCCTGGGGGCGAATGGCCTGGATGGCCTGGGCCATTTCGGGCCGGGCACAGATCTCCTTGACCTTCTGCCGCTTCTGACTCAGGGAGGCAGGGTTGCTGGCGGCGAACTCATTGCCGATGGCAATGAGCAGACCGGACCAGTTGGAGTTCTCCTTCCACAGGAGAAGATTATCTCCCAGGCCGTGCTTTTCCGCCAGGGCTGCCTTGGCCTCCATGAACCGGGTGAAGGTCTGCATATAGTCCTTCAGATACCGACGGGTCACAGACACGGGATTCTGGAGGTAGTAGTAGACAGGCTGGCCGATCATCGCCAGCTTCTTGGCATAGCAGAAGTACTCCAGCAGGAAGAGTTCGTCTTCCAGGTAAGCACCCTCGAAGGTAATGTTGTTGTCCAGGATAATATCCTTGGAGAAGAGGAACCGCCAGATGAAGCCGTTCAGGACCTCATCAGGCTTGCCCATCCGCTCGCCCATGAGTCGGTCGATGAAACCGGTGCGGATCTCAGCAGGACCGTAGACACCAGGGGGCATAGCGCCGGGGGCAGAGGCCTCCCGGCCGTCCACCTCCACCAGAATGTGAGAACCACCGGCGGAGTCTGCCCCATTGGCAGTGAGGGCCTCGTACATGTTGGCCAGGGCGTCCAGGGGGAGCCAGTCGTCGGAGTCGGCAAAGGCAATGTACTTGCCCTTTGCCTCGGCCATGCCCAGATTGCGGGCGGAGCTGACGCCGCCGTTGGGCTTGTGGAAGACCCGGACACGGGGGTCCTCGGCGGCGATCTGGTCGCAGAGGGCCCCGCTCTGGTCAGGGGAACCATCCTCCACCAGGAGAAGCTCCAGGTCGGTGAAGGTCTGGTTCAGAATGGAATCGGTACACTTACGCAGAAAGGCCTCCGCCTTGTATACCGGAACGATCACAGAAATTTCTGCCATGGGATGCTCCTTACTTGCAGGCAGCCTTCAGTGCCTCAGCACGGTCGGTCTTCTCCCACAGGACGCCCAGGTCCTCACGGCCCATGTGGCCGTAGGCAGCCAGCTTGCGGTAGATGGGCTTCTGCAGGTCCAGATCACGGATGATGGCAGTGGGACGCAGGTCGAAGACCTTCTGAACAGCGTTCTCCAGGACCTCGTCGGAAACGGTGCCGGTGCCGAAGGTCTCCACCAGGACGGAGACGGGACGGGCCACGCCGATGGCGTAGGCCAGCTGGACCTGGCAGCGCTTGGCCAGGCCTGCGGCGACAACGGTCTTTGCCACCCAGCGGGCAGCGTAAGCGGCGGAACGGTCCACCTT
>JAFZEB010000011.1 GCA_017560855.1 Ruminiclostridium sp. | reverse complement strand
GGGGAGATGGCATTCACCCGGACCTTTCCCGCCAGACTCATGGCCAGACCATGGGTCAGGGCGGAGATACCCCCCTTGGCGGCGGTGTAGCTCTCGGTCTCTGGCTGACTCATGTGGGCCCGGGAGGAGGAGATGTTCACGATGGAGGCCCCTTCTGCAAAATAGGGGAGGAAGAGCTTGGTCAGGTAGAAGGGGGCGGTGACACCAACCTTCAGGGCGTACTGAAAGTCCTCGTAGCTTCCCTCGGTGATGCCGTGCATTTCGGGGGCGGCGTTGTTGACGAGAAAGTCCACCTTACCGTATTGGCCGATGACTTTCTTGGCGAAGGCTTCCAGGGTGGCTTTGTCCCCCAGATCCCCCACGAAACAGTCATTGTCCAGCAGGTCAATGGTGCAGACCTGGGCTCCGGCCTTGCGGAACTCCTCACAGATCACTTTACCGATGCCCCGGGCACCGCCCGTGACCACGGCTACTTTATTCTTGAAGTCAAACATAGTCTTCCTCCTTTGCAAAGAAATCATAGACCCGCTGGTTAAAGTCCTTGGCCTCCTCATAGGCGGCGTGGCCCAGGTCCTCATACAGGACCAGTTCACAGCCCAGCTTTTCGGACAGTTCCTCCGATGCCTGGGCGGTGACCACCCGATCCTGCCCGCCGCCGATCACCAGCACGGGACAGGTGATTTTGTCCAGTCTGTCATAGGTGTCGCAGGTGAGGCAGGCCTGAGCCAGTTTCAGAAAACGCTTGGGGTCTCTGGGTTTTTGGAGGATGGTCAGCAGGGGGAGGAAGGGGCGGTACCGCCGGAAATAGGCGGGGGTGTACATCCGTTCCGCCATGTCCCGGACCAGGGACTTCCAGCGGCCTGCTTCGGTCATGCGGACCCACCGGCGGATGACCTGCTCCACCGTGTCGTTGTTTTGGGACAGGGTCACGGCCAGGACCAGTTTCCCCACCAGGTCGGGCCGCTGGATGGCCAGTTCCTGGCCGACCATGCCCCCCAGGGAGACGGCGAGGACATCCGCCTGGGTGATGCCCATGGCATCCATGGCGGCGGCCAGGTCTTGGGCCAGGTCTTCCACGGTGACCCCCGTCCGCAGATCCTTCCGGCGGTCAAAGAGCCAGACCTTGTAGTCCCTGGCGAAGCGGCGGTACATCCAGGCCAGGCCCAGTCCGGCCCCTTTGATGCCCCGGGTGTTCAGTCCCTGGATCATCACCAGGGGTTTGGTACCCCGGCCGAAGGTGATGTAGTCCATCTCCATGTCGGGCAGGACCAGGAGTCGTTCTTGTACTTGGAATAGCATGGGATCACCTCTGGGTTGGGATCAAAGGAATTTCAGCAGGCCCAGGATGAGCAGATGGGCTGGGTAGAAGGCGTAGCAGAAATACCGGAACTCTTTGCTGTGGTAGCCCTGTCTACCCCGGTAGAGCCAGATGGGCAGGAGGGCCACCAGGGCCAGACCCTGACGGATCAGGAAAATGGTTTCGCCGAAAACGTGAAGTTCATAGGCAAAGCCGCTGAGCATCTCCACGTTGAGATACCACAGGCAGAGCAGCTGACCGACCCGCTTCTGCCAGGTATTCCCCCGGAAGAAGTAGAAGACCAGGACGGTGAGAATGCCTGCCTGATAGAAATCTGCCATGGTGAGGATGCCCGCCAGGTAGCCCAGAATCACAGACAGGATCCCCACGAGGATCCGCCTCCACAGTTTGCCGGAGGCTTTCGCCTTCTCGTTCCAGTGGAGAAAGCCCAGGGCCATGAGGAAGGTCCACAGAACATTCTGGTGGATGGGGTAGAAGAGGCTGCTGCCCATGGCCAGGTTGAAGGGGATCTCAGAGAGCAGAGCAAAGAGGAAGAGTCTGCGGGCGTAGCCCTTCAGGTCAGAGGTGTGGAAGTAGCCCTCCACCAGGAGAAAGGCAAAGATGGGAAAGGCCAGTCGGCCGATGCAGGTGAGCCAGTCGTTGCCCGGTACGATGGTCCCCCAGAGATGGTCGCACAGCATGAAGGCCATGGCCAGGATGTGGAGGGTAGCGGAGGTGGTTTCGAATTTGGGTTTGTTGGACATGGAGGGGGCCTCCTTTTTACCAGAGGAAGGGAATGAGGCGGTACTTCACCTTGGTTTTGTATGCGGCATAGCCTGCCAGCTCCTGCTCCAGGACGGTCTCCTCGTGTTTGAGTCTTCCCGCGATGAGGGCGGGGTAGACCAGGAAAATCACGAAGGAAGGGAGGGAACCCAGCACCAGGGGCATGGACAGGAAGAGCAGCAGGGTGGCGCTGTACATGGGATGGCGGACGATGCCGTACAGTCCTGTGTCCACCACGGTTTGGTTTTCCTGAACCTGGATGGTTCGGGAGAGCCAGGTGTTCTCCCGCAAAGCCTCAGCATAAAGACCGTAGGCCAGCAGGAAGATGACCGCCGCCCCAAGGGAAACGTCCATAGGAAGAACAAACCAGTCAAAGCGGAAGGTAAGCCCAGCCAGGATGAAGCCTGCCAGGAACATAAGGCCGCTGAGCTTCACCAGACGGTCCTGCTCTGCGTGGCTTTCCTTGGCATCCAGGCGGCGTTTCAGCAGGGCCGGGTTCTTTGCCATCATCACCAGACCGGCCAGGAACATGGGGATAAACAGAATGCCCATGAAAAGCCAGCCCTGGGGGTAGTGCAGGGTCCCGGCGGGAAGAAAGACCAGCAGACCCACCAACAGGACGCCCAGGAAAAACTTAGCCAGAGCCTGGGTCAGCAACTTTTTGGTCATGGCTGTCACTCAGCCATCTTGCGCAGGGTGTCTCCGGTCAGTCGGTAGGTGGTCCACTCAGACATGGGCTCAGCATCCAGAGAGCGGTAGAAGTCGATGCTGGGCTGGTTCCAGTCCAGGCACCACCACTCCATCCGGCCGCAGCCCCGTTCCAGAGCGATCTGGGCCAGCTGCCGCAGCAGACCCTTGCCGTAGCCCTTGCCCCGGGCTTCGGTCTTCACAAAGAGGTCCTCCAGGTAGAGACCGCTGCGGCCCAGGAAAGTGGAGAAGTTGTGGAAGAAGAGGGCGAAGCCAACCTCCTTGCCATCCTCCAGGGCAAAGATGACCTCGGCCTTCTTCTTTTCAAAGATCCATTCCCGGAGAAGTTCTTCGGTGGCGATGACCTCGTCGGCCATCTTCTCATAGTCTGCCAGTTCTTTGATGAATGCCAGAATCAGACCTGCGTCGGCAGGTTCTGCGTATCGAAAGTGAAAGGGATTCATAGGATTACCTCGCAAGATCAAGGATAGTCTGCCGGTGTGTTCCGAATAGGGTATGACAGTGTCATTATACCATGAAACGGGAAAAAAGACAGAGAAAAGTAGCCGGGGCTTTCATTTGACGGGGAGGGCTTGCCGGAGTATAATGAAAGACACTTTTGCACCTTGGAGGTGTCCTATGGTTTTGTTTTTTTCTGCCACCGGCAATACGGAATATGCAGCCCGGGAGCTGGCCCGACAGCTGGAGGATGAATGTGTGGACCTGCTGCCCCGGGTCAAGAAGGGGGACCATTCCGTTCTCCATTCGGAGAAGCCCTTTGTCCTCTGCGCCCCGGTCTATGTGTGTGAAATGCCCCGCTTCCTCAGCAAGTATCTGAAGGAGCAGACCTTTACCGGCAGCCGGGAGGTCTACGGTGTGTTCACCAGCGGCGGGTACTGCGGGATCACCGGCCCTCTGGCCAAGAAGCTCTTCCAGAAGAAGGGGATGACCTACCGGGGCCATGCCGAGGTCAAAATGCCCCGGAACTATGTGGCCAACGATGCCTACCCCATGCTGGAGGTGGAGGAGATCGCCGCCCGGATCCGGAACGCCCGGGAACAGCTGGCGGGGATCGCCGAAGATATCCGGGCCGGCAGGAAGCTGACTGCCCGCCATGTGTTCCTGCTGGAGTCGGTGATCACCCTTCCCTTCAATCCGGTTTGGTGCAAATACAAGCTGACGGCCAGGGATTTTTACACCACGGACCAGTGTACCGGCTGCGGCAAATGCGTGAAGCTCTGCCCGCTGAATAATATTTCTTTGCAGGACAAGGTGCCGGTCTGGGGGGATCACTGCACCCACTGCATGGCCTGTATTGGAAACTGCCCTGCCGAGGCCATTGAATATGGCACCATCACCCAGGAAAAAGAACCCTACAATTTTGGAAAGTACCGCCATTTTTTGGATGGGGATGCTTTCTGAAGGGGTGAAAAAGGCCGACACGGATGTTGAAAATCTGTGTCGGCCTTTTTGGTTATCGGTTGATTTCATCCAGCATGGCCCTGGCC
>JAFZEB010000128.1 GCA_017560855.1 Ruminiclostridium sp. | reverse complement strand
TCCAGAAAGCTGGATTTGAAGATGTCTTGGAAGGTCATAAGTTATGGTTCTCCTTTCGATTGTTGGTTTTCTCCGGCTCTTGGCTCTCCCTCCGTAAGAGCCAAGATAGCCAAAATCAGTTTAGTCGTACATACGACAGGCGGCATATTTGGAAAAGGCCGAGGTCCTCCGACCGGGGAGCTGGACCACATCCCGGATCACGTCCGGCAAAAACTGATCCCATTTCACCTCCAGGATGACGGCATCATCCGGGGCAGGGATGGTCAGGCAGTTCGGGTCCAGAAAGTCGGTGCAGCGAAGACCGGTCCGCAGGCCGTAGTCCAGGGTCACCCGGACGTTGCCAGGGCCAAAGACAAAGGGCTCCCGGGTGTAATCCACGATGGTCCTGGGCCGCAGGCCCTGAAGGGTCATTTTTACATAGAGTTCCCGGATGAGCTCATCCTGACTCCGGGGCATCCAGTCCCAGTCACCCTCCAGAACGACCCGGACCTGGTCCGGGGTAAGCCGGACTTTCTCCTTGCTTCCCAGGCCGTTGGCCTTCCACTTCTTCTCCAGGTGGATGAGGGAGGGGTTCTTGTTGTAACAGCGGATGCGGAACTTCTCCCGGACGTTCACCCCGTCCAGCTTTTCCCGGAGGGCAGTGTCCGCCGGGGTATCAAAGTATAGGGACCGGATGTGATAACTTCCCCCCACGGCGTAGGGATCCGGGGTCATCACCGCCCCCAGCCTGGCCCGGAGAACAGGCAAATCAGCAGGAGACAGCCGGTGCTTCCACTCATGACGAAGGTTCATTGGTTTCCTCCTTTCGGTTTATCTGTCCGAATGATACACCCGCAACCTTAATCCAACCTAAAAAAAGACGCCTTCCAGGGGATAAACCGGAAAGCGTCTGTTAACATTTTATGAATCGCAGGGAAGTGAAACCGTGAACACCACCGTGTCCGCTCCCTCCATCCCGGCCCGGATGGTTCCCTGCCAGGCCTCCACCATGGCCCGGGCGGCGGAAAGCCCGATCCCGTATCCCCCTGTGGTCTGGGTGCGGGCGGGGTCCCCCCGGTAGAACCGGTCAAAAAGCTGCGCCGGGTCCTCGGGCAGGTTGGCCGGGCTGTTTCTTACCTGCAGCAGGGCATGGGTACCCGCTCGGGCCAGGGTCACCCCGATGTGCCCATTGGGTTCTGTATACTTCACCCCGTTGTCCAGGAGAACGGACAGAAGCTGGCTCATGTGGCCGGGATTGGACCGGACAGCCACGTTCGGCTGCAGATCCCCCTCCAGACGGATGCCACGGAGGGCCGCCCCCTCCCGAAATCCGCAGATGCTCTCCTCCGCCAGCGCAGTCAGGTCCACCCGCTCTGCCGGGGGCGGTTCGGCCGTCTCATCCATCCGGGCCAGCAGGAGTAGGTTCTCCATGAGACCGTTGAGACGGACGATCTGGTCCTTGATGTTTCGGCTCCATTTGCTCTCCCCCTGCCGCAGTTCCATGGCCTCGGTGTTAGCCCGGATGATGGCCAGGGGGGTCTTCAGCTCGTGGCCGGCGTTTGTCACAAATTCCTTCTGCTTCTGGATGCTCTCTGCCACCGGCGCAATGGCCCGCCGGGACAGGACCACCACCAGCGCCAGCATCCCCAGCCAGCAGAGGGCCACGCCAGCCGCAGACAGGACCAGCATGGAGAGGACGCGGTGACGGGCCTCGGTTTGGATATCATCCTGGACCTCCGGGGGCAGGACCTGCTGCCACATGGGAGGCCCATGGGGCTCGAAGGGTCCCGGCGGAAGAAAGCCGGGGGCGGCCTCACTGACCAGAACGGTTTGAAGCATCCGGTCGGTCTGGCGGTCCACCTGGTACCAGTTCACCAGGTTGATGCCCACCAGAAAGACCAGCAGCAGCAGGGTCACAGCCCTCATGGCGGTGACCACAAAGGTTTTCTGCAGGGTCTGCTTCATTCCCTCACCTCCAGGGTGTAGCCTACCCCGCGCTTGGCCTTCAGGGCCACATGGGACCCCAAGGCAGTCAGCCGCTTACGCAGGGCGGAAAGGTGAACCCACACGGTCCCCACCTCCACCTCGGCATCATAGCCCCAGACTTTCACCAGGAGATCCTCAGAGGAGAGGAAAATCCCCTGGTTACGGAGCAGGACTTCCATCAGGCGGTATTCCATCCGGGGCAGGGTCTCCCCCTGTTCCCCGCAGGACAACCTGTAGGTGCCCTGATCCAGGCAGAGGTCCCCAAAGGAAAGGACGGTGGGGGTATAGTCCTCCCGCCGCCGGAGCATGGCCCGGATTCGGGCCAGCAGCTCACCCATGGCAAAGGGCTTGACCAGGTAGTCATCCGCCCCCAGGTCCAACCCCCGGATGCGGTCCTCTACCGCTCCTTTTGCGGTGAGCAGAAGGACCGGGGTATGATCCCCTGCCTGCCGAAGGGTTTCCAGAACGGTCATGCCGTCCAGCCTAGGCAGCATCACATCCAGGATGATGCCGTCGTAGTCCCCAGCCCGGGCATAGGCCAGGGCCTCTTCCCCGTTGGCCACATAATCTACCAGGTAGTGGTGGTAGGTCAAAACATCCGTCACGGCCTCGGCCATAGCGGCCTCGTCCTCGGCGTACAATAACTTCATTGGGTATCCCCCTTATCATTTCCATACGATGGTTGGAATTATAGCGAATCCAAAACCGGAAGACTTAAAAAAAATGTAAACAATCCACCGGCCCACAACAAAAAAGGACGGACGCAGATGCGTCCGTCCTTTGAAGATACCATATTGGATTTACTTGTCGCCGTAACGCAGAGCGGGGCGGCGCTTGTGGCCGCTGCGGCTGTGGTAACGGTCGATGATGGCCTTGTCGTGCTCGTTGGCCTCACCGGTGGTGATGTACTTGTCGATGGCGGCATAGGTGACACCCATATCGTCCTCGTCGGTCTGACCCTCGTACAGGCCGGCAGAGGGAGCCTTCTCGATGACGGCGGCGGGGCACTCCAGGTAGCGCAGGTACTCGAAGACCTCGGTGGCGGTCAGGTCGGCGATGGGGTTCAGGTCGAAGGCGCCGTCGCCCCACTTGGTGAAGTAGCCCATGTGGTACTCGCTGGCGTTGCCGGTGCCGGCCACCAGACGGTTCTCGGACGCGCCGATGGCGTACAGGCTCAGCATGCGCAGGCGGGGAGCCAGGTTGGTGATGGCCTGCTGGTTCAGCTCGGTGATGGCACCCAGAGCCTCCATGGCCAGCTCCTTCTGGGGGGTGATGTCCAGCACACGGGTCTTGATATTGAACTTCTCGGAGACAGCCATGCCGTCGTCCTTGTCGATGGTGAAGTTGCGCTTGGAGCTGCAGGGGATGATGACGGACTCGGTGTTCTCGCAGGCCATCTTGCACAGGATCATGACCAGAGCGGAGTCCTTACCGCCGCTGTTGCCGATGATGATGCCGTCGGCATGGGCCTCAGCCAGAGCATCCTGGATGAACTTGATTCGCTTCTCGGTCTCTAACTTGTAATCACGCATGGTAACAGATTCCTTTCCCAGAAAGATTATTCAACGGTGACGGACTTGGCCAGGTTCTTGGGCTTGTCGATGTCACAGCCGTTGGCCTTGGCCACATAGTAAGCAAAGAGCTGCAGGGGGATGATCTCAGGCAGGGAGTTGAAGAGGGGGTTGGTGCGGGGGACGAAGATCACGTCGTCAGCCTCGGCAAAGATCTGGCGGTTGCCCTCCAGAGCCACACCCAGGACCTCAGCGCCACGGGCCTTGACCTCCTTGATGTTGCTCATCATCTTGTCAAACAGGGCCTCGTGGCAGGCCAGAGCGATGACGGGACGGCCCTTCTCGATGAGGGCGATGGTGCCGTGCTTCAGCTCACCGGCGGCGTATGCCTCAGAGTGGAGGTAGGAGATCTCCTTCAGCTTCAGGGAACCCTCCATGCAGGCGGCGTAGTCCAGGTTGCGGCCAATGAAGAAGAGGTTGTTGTGGCTGTGGTACTTCTCTGCCAGAGCGGGCAGGTTGGGGTTCAGGTCGATGGCACGCTGGACCAGGCTGGGGAACTGGAGAATCTCATCCACCAGGCCCTTGTACTGCTCGTCGGTGAGACGGCCCAGACGGCGGGCCATGTAGACGGCCAGCATGTGCATGACGGAGACCTGGGTGGTGTAGCCCTTGGTGGTGGCCACGGCAATCTCGGGACCGGCCCAGGTGTAGACCACGTCGTCGGCCAGCTTGGCGATGGTGGAGCCCACCACGTTGACGATGGCCAGGACACGGGCGCCTCTTGCCTTGCACTCCTTCATGGCGGCGATGGTGTCGGCGGTCTCACCGGACTGGGAGACGACCACCAGGAGGGTGTGCTCATCCACCAGGGGGTTGCGGTAGCGCAGCTCGGAGGCCAGGTCGGTCTCCACGGGGATGCGGCAGAGCTCCTCGATGACGTACTTACCCACGCTGCCGGCATAGAAGGCAGAGCCGCAGGCAGTGATCATGACCTTGTTGATCTTCTTCAGGTCCTCATCGGACAGGGAGAAGTCGTCCAGGACGATCTCGCCGTCGTGGATGCGGGACTCAATGGTGGACTTCAGGGCGTTGGGCTGCTCCATGATCTCCTTGAGCATGAAGTGGTCATACCCGCCCTTTTCGGCTGCGGCGATGTCCCAGGCGATACGGGTGACGTTGACCTCGATCTCCTTGCCCAGGGCGTCATACATGGTGATGGCGTCGGGGGTGATATCTGCGATCTCACCGTCTTCCAGGTAGACCACGTTCTTGGTATGGGCCACCAGCGCGGTGACGTCGGAAGCAAAGTAGTTCTCGCCCACGCCCACACCCAGAATCAGGGGAGCGGCGTGGCGGGTGGCGATCAGGCGGCCCTTGGCCTCTTCACAGAGGATACCCAGTGCATAGGCGCCCTCCAGACGGGCCACGGTCTTCTTGACGGCCTTCATCAGGTCGCCCTCGTAGTACATGTCCAGCAGGTGGACGATGACCTCGGTGTCGGTCTCGCTCTTGAACTGGAAGCCCTTGGCCTTCAGTTCCTCCCGCAGGACGGCATAGTTCTCGATGATGCCGTTGTGGACGATGGCAAACTTGTTGTTGTTGCTCATATGGGGGTGAGCATTTGCATCGGTGGGCTCACCATGGGTGGCCCAGCGGGTGTGACCGATGCCGGATGCACCGGGCATGGTGTCACCACCCTGGATCTTGGCGTCCAGGTTCTTGATCATGCCGATGGCTTTCTCCATATGGATGCCGTTCTCGCCCAGAACAGCGATGCCGGCAGAGTCATAGCCTCTGTATTCCAGCTTCTTCAGGCCATCCAGCAGGATGGGAGCGGCATTCTGGGTGCCGGTAAAGCCGACGATACCACACATCAGCGTTTCCTCCTTTTTCTGTGCGCTCGATGAGCACATTCATTGAAATATTGGCAACAGGAAAAAGCCTATGGCCTTCCTGTCTGTTTGCATTTGGTCATACGCTATGATATTATCCCATAAAACCAAGCATCTTTCAATGGGTAATCTGCTTTTATTCCTCTATATTTCAGAAAAAGATTTTCTCTCGTTCCTGTCAATGGGACCCAAAAGACAAAAATCTTCCAGGATTCTCCCGTTTCTTGGCAGGCTCGCCCTTGACATAAACCCCCTCACAAACTATAATTTATGTAAGCGGACAGGTGCTTCGGGATTGGAAGCTTACTTGTCCCTTTTTTGCGTGAAAGGAGAACAACCTTATGAGCAAATATACCAAAGAAGACATTATCCGCATGGTGAAGGAAGACGGCGTCGACTTCATCCGTATGCAGTTTACTGATATGTTCGGCACCTCCAAGAACGTGGCCATCACCGCCTCTCAGCTGGAGCGGGCCCTGGACAACCAGATCTCCATCGACGGCTCCTCCATCGAGGGCTTCACCCGTATCCATGAGTCCGACCAGTACCTCCACCCTGACCTGGACTCCTATGCCATCCTGTCCTGGTATGAGAGCAAGGGCAAGGTGGCTCGCCTGCTGTGCGACGTGTGCAACCCCGACGGCTCCCCCTTCATCGGGGACCCCCGCGGTGCTCTGAAGCGTGTCCTGCAGAAGGCCGCCGACATGGGCTACACCTTCAACGTGGGCCCCGAGTGCGAGTTCTTCCTGTTCCAGCTGGATAAGGACGGCAAGGCCACCACCAACACCGACGACGAGGCCGGCTACTTTGACCTTGGCCCCATCGACCACGGCGACTATACCCGCCGGGAGATCTGTCTGGCTCTGGAAGCCCTGGGCTTTGAGATCGAAGCCTCCCACCACGAGTGCGCCCGGGGTCAGCACGAGATCGACTTCAAGTACGCCGATGCCCTGACCGCCGCCGACAACATCATCACCTTCAAGCAGACCGTCAAGAAGATCGCCCACGCCAACAATCTGCATGCCACCTTCATGCCCAAGCCCATCTACGGCGAGGCCGGCAACGGCATGCACATCAACATGTCCCTGTTCAAGGACGGCCAGAACGTGTTCTTTGACGAGAACGGCGAGCGCCGCCTGTCCAAGGAGGCCTATCACTTTATCGCAGGTCTGCTGGCCCATGTCAAGGCCATCACCGCCATCACCAACCCCCTGGTGAACTCCTACAAGCGTCTGGTTCCCGGCTACGAGGCCCCCTGCTACCTGGCCTGGTCCGCCTCCAACCGTTCCGCCCTGATCCGTATCCCCTCCGCCCGCGGCAAGGCAACCCGTGTGGAGCTGCGCAGCCCCGACCCCTCCTGCAATCCCTACCTGGCCCTGGCTGTCTGCCTGGCTGCCGGTCTGGACGGCATCGAGCGTGGTCTGGAACCCCCTGAGGAGATCACCGAAAACATCTTCGAGATGGACGCTGCCACTCGTGCCGCCAACGGCATCGAGGACCTGCCCACCTCCCTGGAGCACGCCCTGTTTGCTCTGGAGGCCGACCCCCTCATCCAGTCTGTCCTGGGTCCCCACATCTACAACCAGTTCATGACCGGTAAGAAGAAGGAGTGGGAGGAGTACTGCACCCGCGTCTCCAGCTGGGAGGTCGCCAAGTATCTGGTCACCTACTAAGTTTATAACAGCATGACAAAGCCCCGGCTCGATGAGCCGGGGCTTTTCTTCTGTATCAAGACCCCTCATCCGCCCTCTTCGAGGGCACCTTCTCCCCCTGGGAGAAGGCTTTCTTTTCAGGCAACGGCAAGGCTTCTCCCCGGGGAGAAGCTGTCACCGCAGGTGACTGATGAGGGGCACATCCATTACTTCTTCCCGCCGGGGAGTTTTTTGGTCACGGCAGCAAGGGGCTTAGCCACCTTGCTGATGCCGGGAAAGTCCGCAAGGGCCACCGCCACAGGGGCAGCCACCTTGGCGGCACCCACCACCTTGTTTGCCCCGGACTTGACCTTCTCCTTCCGGTCGTCTATCTTCTGCTGGCACTTAGGGCAGCGCTTGGCGGCCTCCTCCAGAGGAGCAAAGCACTTGCCGCAGACGTAAGAGAGTTCCTTGCCGCACTTGGGGCAGAACAGGTCGTCTTCCTTGAACTTGACCTCTTTATGCTTCTGTCCGCACTGGATGTTGGTGCAACCTTTGATCAGAGCCATGGTATATCCTCCTTATTAGAACAATCAGAATACGAGATGAATGAGCACCAAATAGAACACTGTGCCGCCGCCGATGGACAGGAGCATACTGTGCTTCCACTTGTGCATCAGGGCCACCGCCACACCGGCAATGAGCTCCGGAGCGCCGTGGTTGCCGGAAGTGATGTCCACTCCCTTGAAGCAGTAGATAACCAGCATGGCCATGGCCGCGGCGGGCAGGACTTTTCCTAAGTACTGAATGAAGGCCGGGGTCTCCTTCCCTGCCGGGAAAACCAGGAAGGAGATGAACCGGGTGAGCATGGTGGCAGCCATGATGATGGCCACCGTCAGAACGATCTGTGTATTGGTCATGCTTCCAGCCTCCTTTCGATGGGGCGGCGCAGGAGGGTCAGGAAGAGGACGATACCCACCATGGACGCCACGATGAAGTTGTCCGCCCCGAAGATCACCAGGCAGACCAGGGAGATCCCCAGACCACCCAGGGTGCTGATGTGGCTCTTCTCCTTCTCCCACTGGCCCACCAGGATGACAATGAAGAGAGCGGTCATGGCGAAGTCCACACCGGTGGTGTCAAAGGGGATGAACTGGCCCAGGATGGCACCCAGAATGGTGCCGGTGACCCAGTAGCTGTAGTCCAGCAGGGACACAAAGAAGTAGAACCAACCCTTGTCGATCCCTTCCGGAACCTCCGCCGAGACGTTGATGGAGAAGGATTCGTCACACATCCAGAAGATGGTGGGGAACTTTTTCTTGCCCAGGTCCCGATACTTTTCCAGCATGGAGATGCCGTAGAACATATGCCGGGCATTGACCATGAGGGTCAGCAGGAAGGTACTCACCGGGGCAAAGGCCGCCGTGAGGACACTGCCCGCCACGAACTGCATGGACCCGGCAAAGACAAAGATGCTGATGAGAATGGGGACGAGGGGGGAAAAGCCCAGGGCCTTCATGTAAATGCCGTAGGCGATACCCAGCACCAGAAACCCCGTCAGGATGGGGATGGTATGGGGGAAGGCCGCTTTCGCCGCAGCGGCCAGTTTGTTTTTCTGCATGGGATAACTCCCTTCTGTCTGTACAATGTCAATTATTGTATATGGTACGGTAAGGAACGTCAACTGTTTTTCGTCACCGTTCCGCTTTCCTCCGCATAGGATGGCACGACCCCCTGCCTGGGGGAATCTCCTCAAAGGAGGAATGGTATGTTTGAGGGTATCCTCCAGCTGGCCTATCCCGTCCAGGCCCTGCTGGCGACCTTGCTCACCTGGGGCATCACGTCCCTGGGGGCCTGCCTGGTCTTTTTCATGGCAAAGCCCAATCAAAACCTGATGGACGGGATGCTGGGCGTGGCCGGAGGGGTGATGATCGCCGCCTCCTTCTTCTCCCTGCTGGCCCCCTCCATCGAAATGTCCCAAGCCCTGGGGCTGATCCCCTGGCTCACCGCTCTGGCGGGCTTTCTGGGAGGCGGCCTCCTTCTCTTTCTGGGAGACCGATTTTTTACCCATCATCTGGAAACCCGCTTTTCCGCCGAAGGTTCCCCAAAGGGTCTGAAACGAAGCGTGATGCTTGTGGTGTCCATCACCCTGCACAACATCCCGGAAGGCATGGCCATCGGCGTGGCCTTTGGCTCCGTGGCCTTCGGCCTGGAGGGAAGTACCCTGGCCGGAGCCTGGCTTTTGGCCCTGGGCATCGGCATGCAGAACCTGCCTGAGGGCATGGCGGTGAGTGTCCCCCTCCGCCGGGAAGGGTTTTCCCGGAAGCAGGCCTTTTTCTTTGGCCAGCTCAGCGGCATCGCCGAACCCATCGCCGGGGTGTTGGGGGCCATCCTGGTGCTGAAGGTCCACGCCGCCCTCCCCTTCCTGCTGGCCTTTGCCGCCGGGGCCATGATCTACGTGGTGGTGGAGGAGCTCATCCCGGAAAGCCAGACCAATGAGAACAAAGCCTGGATGGCCCTCTTCACCCTGGTGGGCTTCTCCCTGATGATGGTCCTGGATATCGCCCTTGGGTGAGACATATCCCCACCTGCCGCCGCATAGAATCAGACAACGCAAAACGTATGGAGGCGGTCTGACATGGAGCAAAAAGAAAACCGGGTGGTCCTGCGGGGGACCGTGACCGAGATCCCGGCATTCTCCCATCGGGTACATGGCATCGAATTTTACCGGTTCCCTCTGGCGGTCCCCCGGCTGTCCGGCCGGGAGGACCTCCTGAATATCCTCCTCCCCCACAGTCTGGAGGAGGGCTTCCCAAAACCGGGGGACTACGTGGAGGTAACCGGCCAGATCCGGTCCTTCAACAACCGGACCGGGGTGGGGAACCGGCTGGTCATCACCGTCCTGGCCCGGTCCATCCTCCCCACCCAGGAGGAACCCTGCAACCAGGTCCTGCTGGGCGGGACCCTTTGCAAGCCCCCGGTCCTGCGGCGCACTCCCCTGGGCCGGGACATCTGCGACCTGCTGCTGGCCGTGAACCGAAAGTACCGGCGGGCAGACTATCTCCCCTGCATCGCCTGGGGGAGCGTGGCCCTGGCCTGCAGCCGTCTGGAGACGGGGGACTCCCTTCTGTTGGAGGGACGGCTCCAGAGCCGCACCTATTGGAAGACCCTGGGGGAGACCACCCAGGAGCGCACCGCCTATGAGATCTCCATCTCCTCCCTGCTGCCCCCAGGAGATGAGCCGGAAGAGCCTCTCTGACGGTCCCGCACCCCATCTGTTCACAATTTGTTCATAACTAGACAGTAGTTTTATGGTATGCTTTTTGTACGATTTCTAACAGTTTCCATTTTCCCCGGAGGAACACCGTATGATAAAGAAGACCATAGCCGCAGGCCTAGCCTGCTCCCTGTTGCTGTCCGTGAGCGCCCTGGCGGCCCCGGCCCAGTTCAGCACCACCCCCCAGTCCGTGGTGGACCCCACCTGGAAGGTCATCACCCCCAGCGTGCCCGCCAGCACCTCCCTCTCCTATTCCCAGATCGACGGGAAGGTCCGGGCCAACAACCTGACCGTCAAGTATCTGGAGGAGACCATGAAGTCCATGGAGGCCATGGACTGGGATGAGGTCATCGACGAGGTGGAGGACACCATCGACCAGCTGGAAGACCAGCTGGCCGCTCTGAAGGCCGCCAACCAGGCCGGAGCCAATGCCCAAGCCCAGATCAGACAGGCAGCGGAAGATTTGGGTGATAGCAGCGGCACCCCCCCCGATCCCATGGCAGGGGTAATGGATCAGATCCAAAACCAGATCCAAGACACCATGGCTCAGATCCAGGCCCAGCAGATGGCAGCCAGCCTTCAGTCCACCATCGACTCTCTGGAGACCCAGCTGGAGGACCTGAAGGAACAGAAGGAGGACTACGAAAAGACCGTGGCCGACACCAAGGTCCAGTTCGCCTCCACCATCAACCAGATCGTGGCCGGTACCCAGTCCCTCTATGTGAGCATCCTCTCCTATGAGGACCAGCTCACCGCCCTGAAAGAAAGCCAGGCCGCCGTTCAGCGAACGGTGGACCAGATGGAACTGCGGTATCAGCTGGGCCAAATCTCCCGCCTGACCCTTCAGCAGGTGAAGAACGGGTACGACACCCTGATCGTGGGCCTGGACTCCATGGAAAACGGCATCACCTTTATGAAGTCCTCCCTCCAGTCCCAGCTTGGGGAGGAGCCCACCGGCCAGGTGACTCTGGCTGCCCTGCCGGAGGTCTCTGCCGCCGACATCAGCGCCGCATCCTATTACACGGACCTGGACAAGGCCAAGGCAGCCAGCTATGACCTCTACGCCGCCCGCCGGGCGGTGGAGGACGCCAAGGAGGACATGAACGACGCCCGAGGCGACTTTGGCAAGAACAGCTACCAGTACGAAATGGCCGAGCACACCCACCAGGCCGCCCAGTACCAGGAGCAGTCCGCCATCCAGAGCTTTGAACTCAGTTTCCTGAACCTGTTCAACGCCCTGGCCCCGGCCCAGAACGCTCTGAAGACTGCCCAGACCACCCTGGACTATGAGGAACAGATGTACCGGGTGGCTGAGCTGAAGTATCAGCTGGGCAACCTCTCCGCCCATGCCCTGGCTGATGCCAAGGACACCTATGAGACTGCCAAGCGGGACTACAAGGCTGCTGAGGCGGATCTCTTCACTGCCTGGACCAGCTATCGCAACGCCGTGGACTACGGTTTGGTGACCAGCGGGTCCTGATCCTCAAAAGGGAGAGATTGTTTACAATTTCGAAATCAAATTCATAATTTGTCCATATTGATCCAATATTTTGGACACATTTCTCCTGTAGTATAACCACTGTAAGGAACAGAACACAAACGCACTTCTGACCAAACTTACACACTCTCTTTTCTCTCTCTTTTCTCTCTTTCAAAAAACGAACGGCAGCGACTTGGGAAATCGCTGCCGTTCATTTTTCTTTGTAAAACATATTCTAAAGATTCATTTCGTCATATTTTATAATCAAGAAGGGCAGATTTCAAAAAAATATTGCTTTTTCACGAAAAATGACGGCCTAAGCCGTTGCTTTTCCATATCTGCTGTGGTAAAGTGATGTAAGACAAATGTGTACCGCTTTGTCAAGACAGACTGCCGTTTAGAGAGCGCGGCAGCCCGTTCGTTCTACCGACCATTGGCACTGCCAATATCATATGAAGGAGAGCATATTATGAATTTCGAACTGAATGAACAGCAACTGCAGATCCAAAAACTGGCCCGTGAATTTACCGAGAAAAAGGTCGCCCCCGGCATCCTGGAGCGCGATGAGACCCGTGAGTATGATGTAAACCTGTACAAGGAACTGTCCGAGATGGGCTTCATCGGCCTGCCCTATGCCAAGGAATACGGCGGCCAGGGCCTGGGCTACATGGAGTACGCTCTGGCCATCGAGGAGATTTCCAAGGTGGACGCTTCCCTGTCCGTCTCCTTCTCCGTCTCCACCTCTCTGTACGGCGGCTCCCTGTACTTCTCCGAAGCTACCGACGAGCAGCTCAAGCGCTGGATGCCCCCCGTCATGAGCGGCGGCCACTTCGGCTCCTTCGGCCTGACCGAGCACACCGCAGGCTCCGACGTTGCCGGCATGCTGACCTTCGCTGAGCGGGACGGCGACGAGTGGGTCATCAACGGCTCCAAGTGCTTCATCACCAACGGCCCCCTGTCCGACTACTATGCAGTCTACGCTCTGACCGACCGTGAGCTGGGCCCCAAGTCCATGGCTACCTTCATTGTCGAGCGCAACACCCCCGGCTTCTCCATCGGCGCACGCCACAACACCATGGGCATCCGCTCCGCTATGGTCAGCGAGCTGCACTTTGATAACGTCCGCATCCCCGCAGGCAACATGATCTCCTCCCCCGGTAAGGGCTTCGCCACCGCAATGAAGACCCTGGACGGCGGCCGTATCGGCATCGCTTCCCAGGCTCTGGGTATCGCTGAGGGCGCATTCGAGATCGCTCGCCAGTACATGAAGCAGCGCCAGCAGTTCGGCAAGCCTCTGTCCAAGTTCCAGCACCTGCAGTTCCGCATGGTGGACCTGGCCAACGAAATCGAGATGGCCAAGTACCTGGTCTACAAGGCAGCCTCCGACAAGGACGCACACAAGCCCTTCTCCCAGGCAGCTGCAAGAGCTAAGCTGGTGGCCGCTGAGACCGCCATGCACGTGGCAACCGACGCAGTCCAGATGCTGGGCGGCAACGGCTTCATGAAGGAGTACCACGTGGAGCGTCTGATGCGCGATGCAAAGATCACCCAGATCTACGAAGGCACCTCCGAAGTCCAGAAGATCGTCCTGGCAAAGACTCTGTTCGACTGATCGATCAACTTACATATCAAAAGCCGCTGAGGAATTTCCTCAGCGGCTTTTTTCATGGGAGATGCGGATTGGTCTCCACCAGCCAGTTCCGATTGTACAGGGCGTACCAGGCGACCTTTCCATCCTCTACTTCCACGATCAAGTGAAAGGCCAAATTCAAGGGATGCTCCAGATTGCCGTACAGCAAGTCAAGGCGGCTCTCCGGGTCTCCCACCTGGAGCCCCCGGGCGGTGGGGATGCCGGACTCGGTCACCAGGATGGCGCAGACTTCATCGTCATACCCATATCCCTTGCCTTCATACTCCGGCCGGACATTCATCACATAGAGTTCCATGCCGGGCCGCTGGTAGACATCAAAATCATACCAGCCGTCAGCTTCCCCCGGAATGGTTCTAGTCTTCCTGAAGCCCTTGGTGACCTCCTTGGGCAGTTCGGGAAGCATGGTCCCTTCGG
The DNA here is from genome assembly GCA_017560855.1 of Ruminiclostridium sp. Lineage (GTDB taxonomy): Bacteria > Bacillota > Clostridia > Oscillospirales > Oscillospiraceae > Evtepia. The sequence continues at coordinate 13,703 of JAFZEB010000128.1, read as the reverse complement.
CTGCCGAGATCCCTTCCACCGTGATCTCATCCCACAGCTGATGGTTGAGGACGATCATATCCTTTTCCGGGTATTGATCCGCAAAGAAACCAACCCCATCCTCCACATAGAATCCGTTGGACACATAAAAGACATCATCGATCCATCGAGGTGCTCCCTGCTGGGCAGGAATGGGCACATACTCCTCCCGAAAGGCCGGGCGATCCGGTTCCACCTTCCGGGATTCTCCGTTCACCAAGATCACCGGCTCGCCGATCTGATAGAGGGTGGTGTCGCCAAAGAGCTCTACCCGGGCCAGGTCCAACTGGATCTCACAGGTCCCGCCTAGGATCTCCACAACATCCTCCAGAGGAAAGTAAAAGACCTCGTCTACCACCACCGGCGGAGCAGACAGAGTCACCTCCACGCCCCGGACCTGGGACTCATCCTCCAGGACTCCACTGAGAAGCCCCGTAGTGTTCCCCACCTGGAGGGACAGAACATAATCCTCCGTCATGGAATAGGAGTCCGGTTGGACGGCTTCGGGTTCCTCCCCGCCGCAGGCAGACAGAAACAGGGCCAGGACCCCAAGGGCGGTGGCATACAGAATTTTCTTCACAGAAATCCCTCCTCTCAGTCCACCATGTTCACCAGGAAGATGGCCTGGACCGTGTCGTAGACCTCTCCCCGCACCTGGAACACAAACAGGACAGCCGGGCCGAAGTCACTGTCCCCGGGGCGGTAGCAGAGGTAGTCCCCCTGCCAGTCCCAGAAGGGGGCGTTGCTGGCCTCAGGATAGGCCGCCTGGACCTCCGCCCGGGTGCTTCCCACATGGATACCCCGGGGCGTATACAAGTTGGGATCTTCACAGGTGATGTGGTTGGCGTGACAGCGGTCATCCGCCTGGGAATGATAGCAGTTCACCGTCAGGTCAGGCCACATATGGAGTTCATATCGGTCCCCTTCCTGGTAGATGGGGGCACCATATCCTTCCCCCATGACCTCAATGACCTCCTGGCCGTCCGCTTTGATGTGGCTGACTTCCGTGCCGATGCCCAGAGGCGCAAGGTGATCCTCCCGCCACAGGGAGACCTCCCAGTTGAGCAGCCCCCAGACGGTCTGGCAGATGACCTGCTCCGGGGTGAGTCCTTGGATGTAGAAATTGGGGGTGAGGACCTGAGCTTCGCCCCCATCCCGGGGCCAGAGGAGGACTTCCGCACCGGGTTCCATGGTGACCCACTGGACCACCCCGGCTTGCTGGCCGTAGATGCGCTTGGTCACTTCATAAAGTTCCCCCACCCCGTCCTCCAGGTCGGCTTCTCCCAGAAGCTCCATGGTTTCCAGGCGAATATCTCCCACCTGGGGCTGGTCGGGGTCCTCCCCGGCCCAGCAGACCCGGGCATCGTAACTCTCTGCGTAGGAGGCCGCCAAAGCCTCTTTGGCCCTCTCTGCGTCATCCTCCCGGGATGCACAGGAAGCCAGCATCACCGCCGAAAGCAGGATAAAAACAATGCGTAGAAGTGGATTTTTCATCATGTCTTCCCCCCAGGTCTAACAAAATAGTCTTTGGGTCTATTTTAACAAACCAAAGAGCCTATGTCAATAGACAAAATCATCCCCCTGAGGAGGATGACCTCTCTCAGGGGGATGGGATTCACACGGGGGTGCCGTCGGCTTGGAAAATGGGCAGGGATTCCAGGAAGAGGATGTCCTCCCGGTCCTTGGCCTTGCCCTCGGCCAGGATGGCCATGCGGCCGCAGACGATGCCCCCGGCCTTCACCACCAGCTGCTCCAGGGCGTGGAGGGACTCACCGGTGGAGATGACGTCATCCACCAGAAGGATGCGCTTGCCCTTCATGAGGGCGGCGTCGTTGCCGTCCAGGTAAAGCCGCTGAACGGACTTGGTGGTGATGGACTGGACCTCAATGTCCAGAACATCCTGCATGTATACCTTGGTGCCCTTACGAGCCACAAAGTACTTTTCATCCCCGGCCAGGCGGGCCATCTCGTGGGCCAGAGGAATTCCCTTGGCCTCGGCAGTAATGAGGTAGTCGTATTCGGGGGCCTTGTCCAGCAGGGCCTGGGCGCAGGCAGTGGTGAGCTGGCAGTCACCAAAAATCACCAGGGCGGCAATGGCCAACTCATCGTTCAGGGGGCACAGAGGCAGTTCCCGCTTGACCCCAGCCATGGTGATGGGGTAGACCATGTTTTTCTTCTCCATAATAAAAGACCTCCTCGGGTCATAGATTTCCCTTCTATTATCCCCTCTCCCCCGAAAAAAGTCAACAAAATATCCCCCGAAGGAGCTCCTTCGGGGGATGGCTTTACTTCAAGTCTTCATTGTAGAAGGCACGGTTGCCGCCGATGAACTTGGGGCGGACACGGGCAGCCAGCAGCATGGCCTCGCCGATGTGCTTCTGGTCCAGGCGGACGGGGACGGCCACCTTCTTCAGGTGCATACCGATGAGGGTGCCGCCGATGTCCAGACCGGCATCGGCCCGGATCTCCTCCACGGCAACGGGGTCCTCAAAGTGCTTATAGGCGGCGGTGGCAAAGGAACCGCCGGCCTTGGGCTGGGGGACCACGTTGCAGATGTCCGCAAAGGGAACAGCAGCCCGCTCCACGATGAGGGCACGGTTCAGGTGCTCACAGCACTGGGCAGCCAGGAAGATCCCCTGGGGCACCAGGACCTCCTGGATGGCCTCGTAGATGGCCTCACCGATCTCAGGGCTGGAATGGGTGCCCACCTTATGGCCGGCCACCTCGCTGGAGGAACAGCCCACCACCAGGATCTGGCCCTTTTTCAGCTTGCCGATCTCGCAGAGCTGCTGGACAGCCAGCTTAGCGTCGTTACGAATCTGATCCAACATAATATACACCTCTATGGTTTTCTCTTCCCTATTTCCATAGGAAGGCTATTTTCACAGTTATATTATACCCCAAATCAGACTCTTTTCTATACCCAAAAAGAGAAAAATTCGCAGGGTCAGTTTTCTCCCTGCTGGGCAGCCATCTTTTTCTCGATGGCACGGCGGCGGCGGGACCGGATGCTCAGGTACAGGCGGAAGAGCTCCGAGCCGATGATGATCCCTGCGGCAATGCCCACGGCCACATAACCGGTCTCGCTCCCCTTCCGGATCAGCTGAGACACATCTCTGCTCACAAGGGCCTCCATGGTGTAGTAGAGGGCACTTCCCGGCAGAAGGGGCACGATCCCCGTCAGCAGGAAGATATTGGCGGGAGCCTTGCGAATGCGGGCCATCCACTCAGACCAGAGACAGATGAGAGCCGCAGAGATGAGGGTACTGAGAAACACTCCTGCCCCCTGCTCCCAGGCAGCCAGATAGAACAGCCAGGACAGGGCACCGCCCAGGGTCACCAGCAGCAGATGGCGTCGGTTTACCGCAAACAAAAGGGCAAAGCCCAGGGTGCCCAGGGCAGCCGAAATGATCTGGATGATGTGCTCGGTCACAGGAACCCACCCCCTATCATCATAGCGACGGCATACCCGGCGGCAATGGCTCCAGCCCCCAAAAAGGCCTCGGTCATCCGGTAAATGCCGGTGAGAATGTCCGTATAGAAGAGTTCCCGGACCCCGTTCACCAGGTAAAGCCCCGGGATGAAAAGCATAATATCACCAATGACGATCATATCCAGGTTCAGACCCAGATCCAGACCGCAAACAAGCCGGGCCAGGATGCCCGACAGGAAGCAGGCCACCAGGGTGTAAATGGTCCGGTGCTGCCGGTGGACCCGTCGGAACTGCTCCATCAGATAGATCACAAATCCAACGGCAGAAGAAACCAGACCATCCACCACAGTCCCCCCAAAGAACACAGCAAAGGCGCCGGAACCCAGCAGATAACCCGCCAGCTCTCCCCAGGACCACCGGGGGCCGCTGTGGTCCTGGGCTTTGGGCAGTTCCTTCAGGGGCGGGACCACATCACAGATATATCGGGCGGCGGCGTTGATGTCCTCCAGCCGCCGGAGGTTGGTGCCGGTCTTGTCCGGCAGGACCATGCAGGTGCTGGTATAGTGGGAGCCGTCCTTGCCCTTGACGGTCACCGCCGTCTGGGTGGCCAGACAGTGGGCATCCAGAACCTCCAGTTCATAGGCCCGGAGGATGCGGGCCATGGTGTTTTCAGCACGCCAGGCCTCAGCACCGCACTCCATCATCTGGCGGCCAATGTTTAAGGTGTACTCCACCAGGGATTCCCGTTCCAGTTGTGTCATAGACTCCCTCCTTTCGTGAACGCCATGATACTCCTTCCCAAACCAAAATACAAGGGAAAAAGGCCACAGAATTCCCTTCTCTTTTTTCGGGTCCCTGCAACAGGATTGACGGCAATTTGAAATTAGGGTAAAATGATAGGCAAGAACTCTGATATTTCGACAACTGGGAGGTATGGATATGTGGAATCTTGATTCCTTTAAGGCAACCGGCAAAGCCAACTTCAAAGCCAACTACTGGCCCTTCGTGGGTGTGAGCCTTTTGTTGGGCCTCCTCACAGGAGCCTTCTATGTGGACACCCCGGAAATCACCTACCATGTAGAGAACCTGAATATCGAGAGCGTGGAGCAGTTCTACTATACGGTGGAACCCTTCCTGAACCTGTTGGCCCCCGCTGCCCTCCTCTCCGGTTTGGGCGGCATTGCTCTCAACCTTCTGGTGACCAACCCCTTCGAGGTGGGCGCCAACCGCTTCTTCCTGGAGTCCACCTCCTTCCACAAGGCAGATGTGGGCCGCATCGGTATGGGCTTCTCGGTGAACTACGGCAACGTGGTCCTGACCCAGTTCCTGAAAAACCTCTTTATCTTCCTGTGGTCCCTGCTCTTCCTGGTTCCTGGCATCGTCCGGGCCTTTGGCTACTTCGCCGTGCCCTACATTCTAGCCGAGAACCCCAACATCGACCACGACCGGGCCTTAAAGCTCAGCCGGGAGATGACCATGGGCTACAAGGGTGATCTTTTCATCCTGGAGTTCTCCTTCCTGGGCTGGTACCTGCTCAACTGCCTGACTCTGGGCATTCTGGGCATCTTCTATGCGAACCCCTACCTCTACGGTGCCAGAGCGGAAGCCTACCGCTTCCTCCGGGCCAAGGCCTTCGAGAACGGCATCACCACCCCCATGGAACTGCCTGGGATGGGTAACCTTTAAGTATATGAAACGGACCTTTGGTGCTCCAAAGGTCCGTTTTTTAGCTCTCCCCTTGTCATCCCCCCACCCCCATGGTATCATGAGAAAAGGACATTTGTTTTTCAGAAAGGAGAACCCCATGAAAAAGATTCTCTCTTTATTTCTTTGCCTGGGCCTTATGGGTCTCACCGCCGCCTGCGGCCCCTCCGGAGAACCCGACCCGGATACGGTTCCCGCCCCGGAGATCGTGGATGCCGAAACTATCCAGGCCGATCCCTTTGCCGTCTACTTTGACCTGTCCGGCCTGAGCCAGGAGACCCTGGACGGGGCCATTCAGGATGTGAACATGGATACCTCCAGCGGAGAGGTCTCCGTGCAGTTCCTCCAGACCCTCTGTGACGGCCAGAACCTCTACGCGGCCTTTGATGTGAACTGGCCCCAGGGCAGTGACCCCACCGCCGAAATGATCGAAGCCAACCTGATCACAGGGGATGCCAACACCTACGGCGGCATGGTGACCAGCTCCCAGACCGCAGACCTCACCAGCTCCTATATCGTCTCATTCGTTGGTACCTTTGCGCCCGGCACGGAAGCATCCCTCTACATCACTGTTCTGGGTGAAAACTACGTCCTGGCTTGGACCATAGAAAACACTGTCACCCCTTCCACCGCCAACCTGGAGGACTCCGAGGGTACCGTGGTGGGCGTGGCCAACCTGACCCCCTTCTCCCTCCAGTTCACCATCGATGACCCCTACATCAGCGGCATCGCCCACGGGGACACCATCCAGCTCCTGGACGAGACCGGTGCGCCCCTGCCCGAGACCTGGGCCATCAGCGGGGACCCCTCCGCTGCCTTCCTGGAGTTCTTCGTACCCATGGAGTTGGGCACCGTGAAGACCCTCCAGGTGGGACCCTACACTGCACACTTCTAAGGGAGGTAAACCTATGAAACGAATCCTTCCCCTTCTCCTCTGCCTCTCCCTGCTGGTGCTGGGGGGATGCAGTTCGGAGCCTGCAATGCAGACTCCTGACCCGGCCTTTTCCATGACCCTGGGTCTGGACTATCTCCATCAGCCCATTCTTGACACCTTACTAAAAACGGTGGACCTGACCAGCACCGATGGGGAGGCCACCGCCCAGCTCACCCAGACTTTGGGCGATGCCATGAACCTCTATCTGGTGGGCTCCATCACCTTCCCCCAGGACCTGCCGGAGGATTTGTCTTTCCATATCCCGAACGATGTCACCATATCCGAGAATGGCAATGTGCTGACCTATACCAACCGGCATGTGGGTGTAACCCCGGTAGAGGGAAAAACCGACACTCTGGACTTCATCTTCTACTTTGGCTTCGACCGGGAGGTTTTCCGAGGGCAGGAGATTACTCTGGATATCCGGGACTGCATGGATCATGACTTCTCCTTCACCTGGCCGGTCACCAACGAGGGCCCCATCCGCTATGCCGATGTGAAGGACACCGAAGGGAATATGGTAGGGACCCTGAACCTCTCCACCTATGCCCTGAACGTAACCCTTTGGGATTCCCCCTTCGAGTCTGACAACGATTTTTGGATGAACATTGCCATGCTGGATGCAACCGGAGGTCTGCTCAGCAACTCCAAAATGTCCCTCAGCGGCAACAACTCCACCCTCCACCTTGGGTTCTACCAGCCCAGAGACCCGGCCATCACGAAGACCGTGCAGATTGGGCCGTACACAGCGGAGCTTGGCTAATCTCCTGTTCCCCTCATCCGCCCACTTCGTGGGCACCTTCTCCCCAGGGAGAAGGCTCCTGACGCTCGAAGGCAAGGCTTCCCCCTGGGGGGAAGCTGTCACCAAAGGTGACTGATGAGGGGCCCTGACACGCAAAAAACCTCGACCGATCGGTCGAGGTTTTTTCTTTCTTAAATCTGTCCCGTGGTCAGCTGCCAGATGACACGGATGAAGAAGATGGTGAGGACCACCAAAATCAGGGGACGGGTGAACTTCACGCCACCCTGGATGAAAGTCTTGGAGCCTAAATAGTTGCCCAGGATGCCGAAGCAGCCTGCCACCAGACCCAGGATCAGGACCACCTTCCCCTCCATCAGGAAAACGAAGAGGGCGGCCAGGTTGGTGGTGAGATTGATGGCCTTGGTAACGCCGTTGGCCTTGGTCAGTTCCATATGAGCTAGGCCGGTAAGGGCCAGCAGCAGGAAGGTACCGGTACCCGGGCCGTAGAAGCCGTCGTAACAGCCGATGCCCAAGGCGGCCAGAGAGCCGATCACCAGGGTCTTGCCGGGGCTTACCGGGGGCTTATCCCCCTGTCCCAGGGATTTCCCCTTGAGAACATACAGGGCCACCAGGGGCAGGATGACCAGCATCATCATGGTGAAGATCCGGGCATCGATTTTTAAGGCCAGCTTGGCCCCCAGGGAGGACCCCACAAAGGCAAAGACCACGCAGACCGCCGCCTGCTTCCAGGGAATGAAGCCCTTTTTGGCAAAGCGGACAGTGGTGAGAGTGGTGCCCATGGCCGAGCTGAGCTTATTGGTGGCGATGGACATATGGGGCGGTATCCCGGCAATGAGGTAGGCCGGCAGGGAGATGAGACCTCCGCCGCCGGCCACTGCGTCCACGAATCCCCCCAGGAAGACCAGGGGACACACGATCAAAAAATGTACGAGGGTGAGTTCCATTTAGTTCAGGAAATCCTTCAGCTTCTTGGAGCGGCTGGGATGACGCAGCTTGCGCAGAGCCTTGGCCTCGATCTGACGGATACGCTCACGGGTGACGTTGAACTCCTTGCCCACCTCTTCCAGGGTGCGGGTGCGGCCGTCCTCAATGCCGAAGCGCAGCTTCAGGACCTTCTCCTCACGGGGGGTCAGGGTGGACAGCACGTCCACCAGCTGCTCCTTCAGCAGGGTGAAGGAAGCGGCCTCAGAGGGCTCGGAGGCGTCCTCGTCGGGGATGAAGTCACCCAGGTGGGAGTCCTCCTCCTCACCGATGGGGGTCTCCAGACTGACAGGCTCCTGGGCGATCTTCAGGATTTCACGGACCTTGTCCACGGGCATGTTCATCTCCTCGGAGATCTCCTCAGGGCTGGGATCGTGGCCCAGTTCCTGCAGAAGCTGACGGGAGACACGGATGACCTTGTTGATGGTCTCCACCATGTGGACAGGGATACGGATGGTTCTGGCCTGGTCAGCGATGGCACGGGTGATGGCCTGACGGATCCACCAGGTTGCATAGGTGGAGAACTTGTAGCCCTTGGTGTAGTCGAACTTCTCGACGGCCTTGATCAGGCCCAGGTTACCCTCCTGGATCAGGTCCAGGAAGAGCATGCCGCGGCCCACGTAGCGCTTGGCGATGGAGACCACCAGACGGAGGTTGGCTTCTGCCAGGCTCTGCTTGGCCCGCTCACCGGCCTTGATGAGCTTTTCCATCTCCTTGCGGGCATCCTCGGGCAGTTCGATGCCCTCGGCTTCCATCTCCTCCAGCTGAGCCTTGGCCTCCTGACCGGCCACCATCTTCTGGGCCAGGGCCACCTCCTGCTCGCTGGTGAGCAGGTCCACCTTACCGATTTCCTTTAAGTACATACGGACGGGATCGTCGATACCGAAGGAGTCCACCAGGGTATTGGGGTCCACGATCTCTTCCTCGGGGATCTCCTCGATCTCCTCCAGGGGAGGCATGCCGTCTTCATTGGTCAGGTCGGGCAGGTAAGCTTCGCCTGCGGTGTCGATGCCCATGTTCTCCAGGATGTCGTAGATCTTGTCCATCTGCTCGGAGTCCAGGGCCACCTCTTCCAGGGCTTCCATGATCTCGCTGGCCACCATACGGCCCTTCTTCTTGCCCTTTTCCAGAGTCTCAGCCAGCTTCTCTGCGCCGGGAGTACCGGCCACGATCTTCAGCAGTTCTGCCTTGCCTGCCTGGATCTGCTCTTCGGTGACATGGATGAGCTTGCCGCCCTTGTCCTTCTTGTTGTCCTGTGCTTTCTTTTCACTCATGGCATCCATCTCCTATTTTCATATGCTTTTCTTTTGTCTCAGTCTATCCCGAACAGCCAGCAGGTCGGCTTCCTCGCTGACCTGACGCTTCAACTGTTCGGCTTCCAATATGGCCCGGTAATCGGCCATGGCTTTGCTTCCATTTTCTAGTGTCACTGGCTTACCAAGTATTCTGGCTAACAGTTCAATCTCGCTACGATCTAACTCTCCTTCTAGCATCCCAAACTGGATAGCTCGCCCCTCTAGAAGACGACTTCGTAAAACATCGTAGATTTTTCCCAAGTGTTCGGAAGAAAACTGCTCCCGGCTCAGTCCAACAGTTTCCCGAATCAGGGATCCATCCAACATGAGCAACCGCAGAATGCCCTCCTCCGCCCGGGCAGACCGCGGGTTCTCGTAGCGCAATTCGCGTTCTTTAGGTTGAACTTGCGTCACCGGGGTCATGTCCCGGCGGGTCTGTTTCTTTTTTGCCGCCCAAAGCTTGCTGTTTCGGGCCCGCCCGATCTCCTGCAGGAGGGCAGGTTTTCCGATGCCGGTGAGGTCAGAAACCTGGCCTGCGTAGACCTCCCGCTCCACGGGGCTGTCCAGACCGGCCAGCATCCCGGCAGCTTCCCGGGCGAACTCGGTCTTCTGGACGGGGTCAGCCAGATCGTACTTGCTTTGGATCTGCCGCAGGTTGTACTCCACATAGTTCTCCGACTGATCCAGCAGCCGGGAGAAGGCATCGGGGCCAAACTTGCGGATGAATTCGTCCGGGTCCTTGGCTCCCGTCACCCGGAGGACCCTCACTTTGAGGCCGGTCTTTTCCAGCAGGGGGATGGCCCGGTTGGCCGCCTGCACACCCGCCGTATCGGAGTCGTAGCAGATGACCACTTCTTTGGTGAACCGGGACAGGAGCTTGGCGTGGTCGGCTGTCAGGGCAGTGCCCAGACTGGCCACGGCGCAGTCAAACCCCGCCTGGTAGAGGGATATGGTGTCCATATAGCCCTCGGTAAGGACGATCCGCCCCAGCTTGGTGGTCTTGGCCAGGTTCAGGGCGAAGAGGTTTCGGCTCTTGTTGAACACCGGTGAGTCCGGTGAGTTCAGGTATTTGGGGGTGGCATCCCCCAGGACACGGCCGCCGAAGCCGATCACATCCCCCCGCAGGTCGATGATGGGGAACATGACCCGGTTACGGAATCGGTCATAGATACCGCCCTTCTGGTTGCTGACAGCCAGGCCTGCGTCCAACAGGTCTGACTTGGAAAAACCCTTTTGGCTCATGGCCTTAATGAGGCTGTCCCAGCTTTCCGGGGCAAAGCCCAGGCCGAACCGGGTCATAATGCCCTTGGAAAGGCCTCTTCTTCGCAGGTATTCCAACCCTTCATGGCCCACAGGGCTGTGGAGCTGGCTGTGGAAGTATCGGGCGGCCTCCTTGTTGAGCGCCAGGAGCTTGGCCCGTTTCCGACGCCTGGACTCGTCCATGTCCCGCTCGGGGAACTCCATCCCGGCCCGCTTGGCCAGGAGGCGGACGGCGTCCACATAGGGCAGGTTTTCCAGCTCCATCACAAAGGAGATGACCCCCCCGCCCTTGCCGCAGCCAAAGCAGTGGTAGAGCTGTCGGTCAGGCAGCACGTGGAAGGAGGCGGTTTTCTCCCCATGGAAGGGGCACAGGCCCCAGTAGCTGCCCCCTTTGGGTGTAAGAGTGACATAGTCGGAAACCACATCCACGATGTCGCTCCGTGCCACCAGCTCGTCCAAAAAGGCAGATGGGATGGCCATACCTGTCACTCCTTTCCTTGGGGATCTTATCCTTTCACGGCCCAGGCCAGGGGAATGAAGGCCTGTCCGTACTTTTCCACGGCGTAGTTGTCGGTCATGCCGGCAATGTAGTCGCAGACTGCCCGGTCCACGCCCTCCCGCATGCGGATATCCTGATAGTCCGGGGGGAGCTTGTCCGGGTCTTTTTGATAGTACTCAAAGAGGCGGGCGATGAGATCCTGGGCCTTGGATTCCTCTCCCTTGGCCCGGGGGTTACGATAGACCGCCTCAAACATAAAGGCACGCAGGCGGGTCATGGCCGAGCCGCATGCCGGGGACTGGCAGATCTCGGCCTTTCCCTGGCTGGCGGTGACCACGTCGGCCACCAGGGTGTCGATGCGGCCCCCGTGGGTGAAGCCCAAAATCTGGGAGATATCCAGAGGGATATCCATGGGGTAGATGATCCCGCCCCGCATGGCATCGTCGATGTCGTGGTTGATGTAGGCGATCTTATCGGCCAGACGCACCACCTGACCCTCCAGGGTCTCAGCTTTCTTGGCCCCCGTGTGGCAGAGGATGCCCTCCCGGACCTCCTGGCAGAGGTTCAGGCCTTCGCCCCCGTTTTCCAGACGCTCCACCACCCGCAGAGACTGCTCGTTGTGGCGGAAGCCCCCGGGGAGGATGTCGTTCAGGACCCGCTCTCCGGCGTGGCCGAAGGGGGTGTGGCCCAGGTCGTGGCCCAGAGCAATGGCCTCGGCCAGATCTTCGTTCAGGGCAAGACCCCGGGCAATGGTCCGGGAGATCCGGGCCACCTCCAGGGTGTGGGTCATACGGGTGCGGTAATGGTCTCCCTCAGGCTGCAGAAAGACCTGGGTCTTGTGCATGAGCCGTCGGAAGGATTTGGAGTGGACGATCCGGTCAATGTCCCGCTGGTAGCAGGTGCGGATGTCACAGGGCTTCACGGGCCGCTGGCGGCCTTTGGAGCGGACAGATAGGGCGGCATAGGGCGACAGGGTCTGCTGCTCTCTGGCTTCAGTGATCTCCCGCAAGGTCATGACGGTCCCTCCTTTTTCCCCAAATAGGGGATACTTATGGTCTTCTCTTGTTTTATACGCAGACAGCAGAAAAAATCCTGCTGATTTTCTCAACTTTTTCGCTTAATTTTCCACCGGGGCAGCCTTGAAGACCTCCCCCAGTTTTTCGGCGGCGATCTGACCAGCGGTGAGCTCGGTGATGCGGGCCTCATAGCCCTCCCAGTTCTCGGCAGGGAGCAGGGCGTTGATGCGCACATCCGCCCCGTACTCGATCTCACCCAGGATGCCCTGGGCGGCGGCCACCTCCAGCTTCATGCGCTCTAAGAGGTTGTAGGGGCAGCTGACCGCCGTTTCGGCCCACTGGCGGACCACGGAGATGCCAGCCTCGGTGAGGGTGTCCTTGGCGGACTTGGTATAGGCCCGGACCAGGCCGCCGGTTCCCAGCAGGATGCCGCCAAAGTACCGGGTGACCACGCAGCAGACATTCTCCACACCGGCCCGGGTGAAGACCTCCAGCATGGGCTGACCGGCAGTGCCCTGGGGCTCGCCGTCATCGGAGTAGCGGGTGATGTTCCCCTCCCGGATGATGTAGCACCAGCAGTTGTGGCGGGCATCGTAGTACTTGGACTTCATTTCGGCGATCCACATGCGGGCTTCCTCCTCGCTCTCCACCCGCCAGATGTGGCCGATGAAGCGGGAACGCTTTTCCACAAATTCCGTTTCACAGTCCCGCCCGGGGACATAATATTCTGTTGCCATGGCTTATTCCTCCCAAAACTCTTTGGGCTGGGTCCAGCCGTCAATCACGTAATCTTTTACTTGGCCCACGGTCTTTTCCGAGCAGACCGCCACCACCTGAATGGTGGCGTCATACTCCACGCTCTCCACCTTGGCGTCCCGGTAGAGCATTTCCAGGATACCGCCCTTGTCGTAGGGCAGGGCCAGGGTGACCCGGTAGAAGCCGGTGTCCAGCCGCTTGCCGATCATGGCCAACAGGTCGTCCAGGCCCTCCTTGGTCTTGGCGGAGATGGAGACGATGTCCTCGCCGTGGGGCTTAATATCCCCCACATAAACGTCAGATTTATTAAACACGTCGATACGGGGGGTGGTGGCTGCCCCCAGCTGCTCGATGAGCTTTTCCACCACGGCTGCCTGGTCCCGCCACTCGGGGTTGGAGGCATCGATCACGTGGAGGATCAGGTCGGCGAAGGCTAACTCCTCCAGAGTGGCTTTGAACGCCTCCACCAGATGGTGGGGGAGCTTGCGGATGAAGCCGACGGTATCGGAGATGAGAACGGTGAGGGTGTCCGAGATCTCCAGGTTTCGGGTGGTGTTGTCCAGGGTGTCAAAGAGACGGTTCCGGGCAGGAATGCCTGCTCCGGTGAGGGCATTCAGCAGGGTGGACTTACCCGCATTGGTGTAGCCCACGATGGCCACCACAGGGACCTCGTTCTTCTCCCGTCGGTCACGCTGAACGGCACGGACCCGGCGTACCTCCTCCAAATCCTCGGCCAACTTGGAGATCTTCCGGCGGATGTGACGGCGGTCGGTCTCCAGCTGGGTCTCACCGGGACCACGGGTACCGATGGGGGACTTGCCGCCGGAAGCGGTCTGGCGGACCAGATGGCCCCACATACCCGTCAGTCGGGGCAGCAGATACTTGTACTGGGCCAGCTCCACCTGGAGGCGGCCCTCACGGGTCCGGGCCCGCTGGGCAAAAATATCCAGGATGAGACCGGCACGGTCAATGACCTGGACGCCGATGTCCTCGGTGAGGACTCTCTGCTGGGAGGGGGAGAGCTCGTTGTCAAAGACCACCATG
>JAFZEB010000127.1 GCA_017560855.1 Ruminiclostridium sp. | reverse complement strand
GAAAGGGGGCTTTCTGTGGACAGCTTTCTCTTCAGCGTGCAGGCCACAGCGCCCGTCTTTCTGCTGATGGTCCTGGGCTACGGCTTCCGTCGGCTGGGTCTGCTGAACGACCAGTTCTGCAAGGTCAGCGACAAGTTCGTTTTCACCGTGGCTCTGCCCGTGATGCTCTTCCGGGACATGGCCGCCACCCACCTGCGGGAGACCTTCGACCTGCCCTACGTGCTCTTCTGCGCCGGGGTGACCACCCTGGTCTTCTTCACCATCTGGGGCTTGGCCCGCCATTTGCTGAAAGACAAGAGCCTGGTGGGCGAGTTCGTCCAGGTGTCCTACCGGTCCAGCGCCGCCATCCTGGGCTGCGCCATCATCATGGGGATCTACGGAGACACCGGCATGGCCCCCCTCATGATCATCGGCTCGGTCCCCCTCTTTAATATCTACGCCGTGCTGGTGCTGACCCTGGAGGGTCCCAAGTCCTCCGGGGACCTGGCCCACCGGCTCCGCCACGCAGGCAAAGGGATCCTCACCAATCCCATCATCCTGGGCATTCTCCTGGGCACCATCCCCTCCCTGCTGGGACTGGAAGCCTTCCCCCCCATCCTGGACTCCACCCTGGACCTGCTGGCCCGGGTGGCCACCCCTCTGGCCCTCCTGTCTCTGGGGGCTACCTTCCAGGGCAAGAAGGCCCTGGGGCAGATCAAGCTGTCGGCTGTGGCCTCCGCCATCAAGCTGCTGGTCCTCCCCGCCCTCTTCCTGCCTCTGGCGGTGTGGTGCGGCTTCACCGACTCCAAGCTGGTGGCCCTGCTCATCATGCTGGGCTCCACCTCCACCCCCACCTGCTACATCATGGCCCGGAACCTGGGCCACGAGGGCACCCTCACCGCCAGCGTCATCGTGATGACCACCGTGTGCTCAGCCTTCACCCTGACCCTCTGGATCTTCCTGGGCCGCCTGCTGGGGCTGATCGCTTAAGAAAAACATAAGACTTTCCACATATAATTTTCATTTCCATCTGTTATGATGAAAGGAGAACTTTCATGAGAAAACAGCTGCAAGCTTTGCGGGACGTGATGGCCCAGCATAAGATCGACGCCTATCTGATCCCCACCGACGACTTCCACGGCAGCGAGTACGTGGGGGCCCATTTCCGGTGCCGGGAATACATCTCCGGCTTCACCGGCTCTGCCGGTACCCTGCTGGTCTTCCCCCAGTGGGCCGGTCTGTGGACCGATGGCCGCTACTTCCTTCAGGCCGAAGAACAGCTCCAGGACTCCGGCATCCGTCTCATGAAGATGGGCCAGCCCGGAGTCCCCACCCTGGAGGAGTTTTTGAAAAGCTCCCTTCAGCCCGAGCAGGTCCTGGGCTTTGACGGCCGCTGCGTGAACGCCCGCACCGGACGGAAGTACTACCAAATCACCAAAAACCTGGGAGCCTCCCTCCACACCCAGCTGGACCTGGTGGGAGAGATCTGGCCTGACCGCCCTCCCCTCTCTGCCCAGCCCGTGTGGACCCTGCCCCTGGAGTACGCCGGGGAGTCCCGGGCCAGCAAGCTGGGTCGGGTCCGGGCTGCCATGGCCAACCAAGGGGCCGACACCCACCTGCTGACCTCTCTGGAGGACATCGCATGGCTGCTGAACATCCGGGGCGGGGATGTGGACTGCAACCCCGTGGTTCTGTCCTACCTGGCCCTCACCCTGGATGGCTGCACCCTCTTCGCCAACGGCACCGCCTTCCCCAGGGAGGTCCTGGATGAATTGGAGACCGACGGGGTCACCCTGCGTCCCTACGACTCCATTTACCCCTACGCCAACGGCCTGACCTCTGACCGGAAAGTCCTGCTGAGCACCAAGTCGGTGAACACCAAGCTCCTCACCAGCATCCCTACCGGGGTGAAGCTGGTGGACAAGCCCAACCCCACCGGGGCCATGAAGTCCGCCAAGAACGAGGTGGAGGTGGGCAACATGGCCAAGGCCCATCTCTACGACGGCATCGCCCTGACCCGCTTCATGTACTGGCTGAAACAAAATGCGGGCCAGATCCCCATGACCGAGATCTCCGCCGCCCAAAAGCTGGAGGAATTCCGAAAGGAACAGCCCGGCTACCTCCAGCCCAGCTTTGACCCCATCCTGGCCTACGGCCCCCACGGGGCCATCGTCCACTACTCCGCCACCCCGGAGACCGATGCCGTCATCGAGGCCAGAGGCTTCCTCCTGGCAGACACCGGCGGACACTACCTCACCGGCACCACCGACGTGACCCGCACCTATGCCCTGGGTCCCCTGACCCCCGGCCAGAAGGCCACCTACACCGCCGTCCTCCGGGGCAACCTGAACCTGGGGGCCGCCCGGTTCAAGGCAGGATGCACCGGCTCCAACCTGGACATCCTGGCCCGCCAGCCCCTGTGGGACATGAGCATGGACTACAACCACGGCACCGGTCACGGGGTGGGATACGTCCTCAGCGTCCACGAGGGCCCCCAGAGCATCCGCTGGCGTGCTCTGGGCCCCGAAACCCCGCTGGTCCCCGGTATGGTCACCTCCAATGAGCCCGGCTTCTACCTGGACGGAGAGTACGGCATCCGGCTGGAGAACCTGATGGTCTGCCGGAAGATGGACGAGTCTCCCTACGGGGACTTCCTGGGCTTTGTCACCCTGACCCTCACCCCCTTTGACCTGGACGCCATTTCCCCCGGCTTCATGACCGAGACCGAAAAGGCCCTCCTCAACAGCTACCACACCCAGGTCTATGCCGCCATCGCCCCCCATCTGCCCCCGGAAGAGGCCGCATGGCTGCAGGAAGCCACCCGTCCCATAGAATAAAGAGAGAATAAGGAGAGATCCCTATGCCCCCTGAGACCCAACAGCGGCCCCGCCCCGCCGGGAAACGGCAGTCCCCCAGAGGCCAGACAACCCGGACCGGCAGCCGTCCTCCCCAGCGCCGCCGCAAAAAGAAAAAGAATATCCCTTACCAGCCCATCATCATGGGCCTGGTCCTGCTGGTCCTGCTGGGCATCGTTATGAATCTGGGTGGCTTCGGCCAGGTGGGCAAGCTCTCCCGGCTCCGTGTCCCTAACTGGGTGGACAAGCAGATCATCAGCGAAACCGCCGGGGGCCGTCCCGGCACCAAGCTGGACGGCGTGAAGGATATCGCCATCCACTATGTGGCCAACCCCGGCTCCACCGCCCAGAACAACCACGACTACTTCGACCAGGCAGAGACCAAGGTGAGCGCCCACTTCGTGGTGGGCCTGGACGGGGAGATCATCCAGTGCCTTCCCCTGAACGAAATGTCCTACGCCACCAACGACCGGAACAAGGACACCATTTCCATCGAGGTCTGTCACCCGGACGAGACGGGACAGTTCAACCAGGCCACCTACGACTCCCTGGTGAAGCTCACCGCCTGGCTGTGCGACAACTGCGGCATCAGCCGGGAGAACGTCATCCGTCACTACGACGTGACGGGCAAGCCCTGCCCCCTCTACTTCGTGGACCACCCCGACGCCTGGGAGCAGTTTTTGAAGGACGTGAAGAAATACTGAAAAATGGCTTTGACGTGCTGCAAAGCCTCCCCTGTGAGGGGAGGTGGCTTCGGCTTTGCCGAAGTCGGAGGGGTGCGGGGTCAAAGGGTATGCTGTCGTACCGACACAAAAGTTCAGCTGCAAGGACAGCACCCCTCAGTCACCTGCGGTGACAGCTCCCCTATCAAGGGGAGCCTCTCCGTACTCTGTTGCATAACTTTTCGATACTCTGAGCCCCGGACTTTCTGCCCGGGGCCTTTGTTTCTGTCCGAACTCCTTGACAGAGGACATGCAACCATAATAAAATGTCGAATTATGACAACCTGCACATACATCAAACTATCAATACAGGGAGAGCACAGACATGAACTTTTTAGAAGAGAGAATCTTAAAAGACGGCATCGTAAAGCCCGGCAACGTGCTGAAGGTGGACAGCTTCCTGAACCACCAGATGGACGTTCAGCTGATGGACCAGATCGGCGAAGAGTTCCATCGCCGCTTTGGTGACCTTCCCATCACCAAGGTCCTCACCATCGAGGCCTCCGGTATCGCCATCGCCTGCTCCGTGGCCCGGTGCTTCAACGTGCCCATGGTCTTTGCCAAGAAGTCCAAGAGCATCAACATCGAGGGCGATATGTATGTGGCCGAGGTGGAGTCCTTCACCCACAAGAACACCAACCAGGTCATCGTCTCCAAGAAATTCCTGACCGAGGAGGACCACGTCCTCATCGTGGACGACTTCCTGGCCAACGGCTGCGCCCTCCAGGGCCTCATCTCCATCGTGGAATCTGCCAATGCCACCGTGGAGGGCCTGGGCATCGTCATCGAAAAGGGCTTCCAGATCGGCGGCAAGGTCATCCGCAACCTGGGTTACCGCCTGG
>JAFZEB010000126.1 GCA_017560855.1 Ruminiclostridium sp. | reverse complement strand
TGCTGCTGGCTGCCAAGTTCGGCATGTACTATATCGACGAGAACGGTGAGAAGGCGCTGCCCTACATCATCCACCGCACGTCTATGGGCTGCTATGAGCGCACCCTGGCGCTGCTGATCGAGAAGTACGCCGGCGCTCTGCCCTGCTGGATGGCTCCCGAGCAGGTCCGCTTCCTGCCCGTTACCGACCGTGCTGCCGACTACTGCGCAGACCTGGCCAAGAAGCTGAACCTCCAGGGCTACCGTGCGGAGGTGGACTACCGCAACGAGAAGATCGGCAAGAAGATCCGCGAGGCGCAGCTGGACAAGGTTCCCTACATGCTGGTGGTCGGCGACCGCGACATGGAGAACGGCACCGTTTCTCCCCGTCACCGTGCAGCTGGCGACCTGGGCGCTATGACCTGGGACGAGTTCGAGACCATGTTCAAGAAGGTCGTGGACGAGAAACTGAAGGACTCCGACCTGTAAGCGCGGCCTGAGAGAGAGAAAGAACACTATGGATAAAGAAAATATTGTTGTCCAGCGAGATAAAAAGATCGTCCGCACCAGTGTCATCGCCATTCTGACCAACCTGTGTCTGGTGACCTTTAAGGCCATCGTGGGCCTGATGGCAAACTCCATTGCCATCGTGCTGGACGCACTGAACAACTTAAGTGATGCCCTTTCTTCTGTCATCACCATTCTGGGCACCAAGCTGGCCGGTCGGCCGG
This sequence comes from Ruminiclostridium sp., assembly GCA_017560855.1. Taxonomy (GTDB): domain Bacteria; phylum Bacillota; class Clostridia; order Oscillospirales; family Oscillospiraceae; genus Evtepia. The sequence continues at coordinate 8,379 of JAFZEB010000126.1, read as the reverse complement.
CAGACGCCAAGCATCCCTTCGGCTATGGCCGGGTGGAGTACCTGACCGCCATCATCATCGCCTGCATGGTGTTGGCGGCAGGCGCAGGCTCCGCCAGTGCTTCTGTGAAGAATATCCTCCACCCCCAGGCGGCCAGCTACTCTGTGGTCACCCTGGTCATCGTGGTGGTGGGTATTGCCACCAAACTGGTTCTGGGCACCTACACCAAGAAGGTGGGTAAGGAGACCGACTCTGATGCCCTGGTGGCTTCCGGCGCTGACGCCACCTTTGACGCCCTCATTTCCGCCGGTACCCTGGTGGCCGGTCTGGTGAACTTTTTCACCGGCTACGTCATCGACGGCTGGGTGGGTGCCATCATCTCCATTGCCATCCTGAAGGCCGGTCTGGAGATGCTCATGGATACCCTGAACTCCATTGTGGGCGGCCGTGCCGACGCCGAACTGACCCAGGAGATCAAGGCCAAGCTGCGCACGGTGGACGGTGTTCTGGGTGCTTACGACCTGGTCCTGCACAACTACGGCCCCACCAAGATGATGGGTTCTGTGAATGTGTCTGTGTATGACTGGCGCACGGCCGAGGAACTCCACGCCATCAGCAAGAAGGCCCAGAAGCTCATCCTGGATGAGTATGACATGGAACTCTATGTGGGCTTCTATGCGGTGAACACCAAGGAGAATGACCTGAAAAAGCTGGAACTGGAGGTTGGCAAGGACTTGGCCAACTACAAGTATGTGATGGCCATGCACGCTTTCTATGAGGATCATATGACCAAGGACATCTCTTTTGATGCGGTCATTGACTTCAAGTGCCAGGATGCTACGTACTTGGTGGCCCAAATCGAGAAGGACTTGGGCGAAAAGTATGGCCGGACCTTCCGCATCCAGATCGACCGGGCCTACAGCGACTAAACCAACCAAGGGAGGAATCCCGATGTTCATTGAAACCACCCCGGAGGGGAAAATCTATAAGGAATCGGCGGAGTATCACTTTGCAGACCCGGAGGGTCTGGGACGGTATGCCTTTCTGATTCGTCCCTCCCAGGGGGATCTGATCCACGCCGAGCGGATGGAGCAGTCCCTCCTCCTGTCCGGCCGCTACCGGCCCGTGACCCTGGAGGGGAGAAACTACTTCGCCAACAAGGACTTCTATGCATTCTTCAAGCATCTGGAGGAGAAGGGCATCGAGTCCACCGATCGGGGGGTCATGGTCATCGCCATGAACAAACTCCGGGAGATTATGCTGGAGGTTCCTGAGGTTCTGGACAATGCCCGCCTCAGTTCCGACGGCAAGACCCTCTACCTGATCAAAAACAAACGGACCAACATTTTGGGCTGAGAAAAAGCTCCCTCGAATGAGGGAGCTTTTTTGCGCCTTAATGCTTGCCGGTGGCCAGGATATCCACCTTCATCCCAAAGGGATCCCGCAACAGGATCTGGCCGGGACGAATGGGGCCCGCCGGGGCGGGGATGGGTTTGAGTTTTTTTGCCCACACTGTAACCTGGTCCTTGGGGATGGGGCGGGAAGTCTTGACCGGGATCAGGGTGCCGTTGGGGGCCAGCAGGGTAGTGGTGAGGACCCGGCTGGGGGCTTTCTGCTCCTGGAGGGCGTATTCTTCCCCCTTGGGGCAGGCGTTCCCCTTGGTGGTGCCGTCGGGGCTGACCGTTACCCGGCAGCCCTTGGGGCAGCGGATGCAGGTGATGGCCCCCGGTTGAGGGAGACCCTTGGCCATAGCGTTGGAGGTTTCCTCGGGCATTTTCTCCAGAGCCAGGCCTCTGACAAAGGCGGCGGCATTTCGACCCGCTGTGATGCCCTGGAGGGAGACGAAGTCAGCCAGATCCAGGACCTTCCGGCTGTTACCGCAGGCGAAGATACCGGGGACGGAGGTCTGGAGGTGTTCATCTGTAACCGTTCCATTGGTGACCGGGTCCAGCTCTGCACCAGCCTGGACGGCGATCTCATTTTCGGGAATGAGACCCACCGACAGGAGAAGGGTGTCACAGGGGATGACCGTCTCTGTGCCGGGAATGGGCCGGTTGTTCTCATCCAGGCGGCTCATGGTGACGACTTCCAGACGCTTTCTGCCCTGGATGTCCGTGATGGTATGTCCCAGGTGGAGGGGGATGCTGAAGTCGTAGAGACACTGGTTCACGTTTCGTTCCAGGCCGCTGGGCTGATTTCGTGCCTCGATGACCGCCAGGACAGTGGCTCCTTCCAGGGTCAGGCGGCGGGCCATGATGAGGCCGATGTCACCGGAACCCAGGATGACCACCCGCTTGCCCACCATAAGGTTCTTGGTGTTCATCAGGTTCTGGGCGGCTCCGGCGGTGTAGATGCCGGCGGGACGGGTCCCGGGGATGGCTATGGCCCCGCGGGTACGCTCCCGACAGCCGGTGGCAAGGACTACCGCCCCGGCTTTGGCCTGCAAAAGACCCTGACGGGTCATGGCAGTGACCACCCGGTCCGCCGTCAGACCGGTGACCATGGCCCCGGTGAGGACCTCGGCACCCACCTCTGCGGCCTCCTTCTCTGCCCGAAGGGCGTACTCTGGGCCGGTGAGCATGGAGCCATATCGAATGAGGCCGAAGCCGTCGTGGATGCACTGGTTCAGGATGCCGCCTACTTTGGTGTCACGCTCCAGAACCAGGACGGACTTGGCTCCGTTTTCCTTTGCGCCTTTTGCGGCGGCCAGACCGCCCGGTCCGCCGCCGATGATGACAACGTCATAATGCTTCATGCCTTGACCCTCCCTGTGAACAGATGGGAGCCGTCCCCCCGGTGGGAGATGGCCTCCGGGGCCATGCCGTACTCTTCGGTGAGGATCTCGGCGATCTTGGGCAGGCAGTAGCCTCCACTGCACCGTCCGGTGGTGGCCCAGGCCCGGTACTTGATGGCCGAGATGGTTCGTGCCCCCAGGGGATTCTCGATGGCCTGTCGGATCTCCGCTTTAGTGACCGTCTGGCAGCGGCAGACCACCTCGCCATAGTCCGGGTCTTCTGCAATGAGCCGGGCCTGTTCCTCCGGACTCTGGTCCCGGAATCGGAGGATGCCCTTGCGGGTGGGATCAAAGTCCTTCTTTTCCGTCATGTCCATGGAGAGGGACAGGATGCCTGCCACCATGCGCCCAATTGGCAGGGAGGCGGTCAGGCCGGGGGACTCGATGCCGATGAGGTTCACCAGACCGGGACAGGAGACCTCTTCCCGGATAACAAAGTCCCGGAAGCCGCCCTCACCTGGGGGTGCCTGCTTGGGCCGAATCCCGGCGTAGGAGCCGATGATCTGTCGCCCATTGAGGCCGGGGAGGAGCTGCTGAGCCTCTGCCCACAGCTTATCCATGACCACTTGGGTAGAAGCGGTGTCAGCCGGGTCTTCGATGTATTCGGCGCTGGGACCGATGATGAGGTTGCCGTGGATGGTGGGGGTCAGGTGCACACCCAGACCGCCGATGCCCGCCTTAGGTGCTGGGTAAATGGGCATGGGGAGAACGTCGGTTTTGTCCAGAATGAAATATTCTCCCCGGCAGGGATAGATGTGGTAGCGATTCAGACCCGCCAGGGCGGCCACCTCTGCACTGTGGAGACCGGCGCAGTTCACCACCCGTCGGGCGGTGAAGACCTGGTCCCCGGCGGTGACCCGGAAACCTTTGGCGGTTCGCTCAATGGCGGTGACCTTGGTGTTCAGGAAGAACTGTACCCCGTTTTTCTGGGCGTTTTCTGCCAGAGCCACTGTGTACTGGAAGGGGTCAAAGACGGCAGTTTCCGGGGATTCAAAGGCCCCAATGCCCCCAACCTGGGGGAGTCGTGCCCGGAGTTCTTCCCGGGACAGGAGGCGCAGACCCTGACAGCCGTTTTCTTCCCCCTGTGCTTTCAAACGGGCCAGAGTATCCAGGTCGGCCTGGTCAAAGGCAACCAGAAGTTTTCCCGTCTTGCGGTAGGGGACATCCAGCTCCCGGCAGGCGGCCTCAAAGCCATGGTTGCCCTCCACGCAGAGCTTAGCCATAAGGCTGCCTGGTTTGTTGTTAAATCCTGCGTGGACCACGGCAGAGTTCCGTCCGCTGGCCCCGGCGGCTACGTCTGCCTCCTTTTCCAGGAGGGCGATGGAAACATCGTATCGGGATAGCTCACGAGCCACTGCGCAGCCCACGGCACCGCCGCCGATGATCAGTATGTCAAAGGTATGGGTCAAAAGGAACATCTCCTTTTTGAGAGTCTAGAAAAAGGGTAACACAAAAGGCCCCCTTTTGGCAAGGGGGCCTTTGCATAGGGTTTAACTGCTGATGGGGGCATTGCCTGTGTAGAGCTGGTAGTACCGGCCCTGTTTTTCCATGAGTTCCTCGTGGTTGCCCCGCTCGATGATCCGTCCGTTCTCCAGGATCATGATACAGTCGCTGTTGCGAACGGTGGACAGACGGTGGGCGATGACAAAGGTGGTGCGGCCGTGCATGAGGGCGTCCATACCCTCCTGGACCAGTTTCTCCGTGCGGGTGTCGATGGAGCTGGTGGCCTCATCCAGAATGAGGACGGGGGGATCGGCAATGGCCGCCCGGGCGATGGCCAGGAGCTGACGCTGGCCCTGGCTCAGGCTGGCGCCGTCGCCGGTGAGCATGGTGTCGTAGCCCTGGGGCAGACGGGAGATGAAGCCATGGGCGTTGGACAGCTTGGCGGCGGCCATAACCTCCTCGTCGGTGGCGTCCAGCTTGCCGTAGCGGATGTTTTCCATAACGGTGCCGGTGAAGAGGTGGGTATCCTGCAGGACGATGCCCAGGGAGTGGCGCAGGTCGTCCTTCTTGATCTTGTTGATGTTGATGCCGTCATACCGGATCTTTCCGTCCTGGATGTCGTAGAACCGGTTGATGAGGTTGGTGATGGTGGTCTTACCGGCACCGGTGGAGCCCACGAAGGCGATCTTCTGGCCGGGGGTGGCGTAGAGCTTCACGTCGTGGAGGACCATCTTCTCGTTGGTGTAGCCGAAGTCCACTCCATCAAAGACCACATCACCCTCCAGCTTCTTATAGGTGGTGGTGCCGTCATCCTTGTGGTAATGCTTCCAGGCCCAGGTGCCGGTGCGCTCCTCGGACTCGACGAGCTGGCCGTTTTCCTCCCTGGCATTGACCAGGGTGACGTAGCCTTCGTCGGTCTCGGGGCTTTCGTCCAGAAGCTTGAAGACTCGCTCGGCACCGGCCAGACCCATGATGACCGAGTTCAGCTGCATGGTGATCTGGGAGACCGGCATATTAAAGCCCTTGTTGAAGGTCAGGAAGCTGGCCAGTCCGCCCAGGGTGAAGCCGCCTACGCCGTTCAGGGCCAGCATACCGCCCACCACAGCGCAGAGAACATAGCTTACGTTACCCAGCTGGGCAGAGATGGGGCCCAGCATATTGGAGAAGGCGTTGGCGTTGTGGGCGCTCTGGTAGAGGGCCTCGTTGCGGCGGGTGAATTCTTCTACGTTCTCTTCCTCGTGGCAGAAGACCTTGACCACCTTCTGGCCTTCCACCATCTCCTCAATAAAGCCGTTGAGGCTGCCGATATCCTTCTGCTGGGAGACGAAATATCGGCCGGAAATACCAGCGAACTTGCCGGAGGTGACGGTGACCACACCCACCATCACCAGGGTCAGGATGGTCAGAGGAATGTTCAGGTAGAGCATGGAGCCCAGGAAGCTCACCACGGTGATGGAGCAGTTCAGCAGTTGGGGCAGGCTTTGGCTCACCAGCATGCGGAGGGTATCGATGTCGTTGGTGTAGTGAGACATGATATCTCCGTGGGGGTGGGTGTCGAAGTACTTCACCGGAAGTTTTTGCATGTGCTGGAACATCTCATCGCGGAGATTTCGCAGGGTACCCTGGGTCACATAGACCATGAGACGGGCCTGGATAAAGGCGGCCAGAACACCCATGCCGTAGTAGACGGCAACCCGGGAGATGGCCCCCATCAGGGGGGTAAAGTCGGCGGTACCGCCGGCCTTGACGGCCTTGACCATGGGGAGGATATAGTCGTCGATCAGGGTCTGGGTAAAGAGGGTGCCCTGGACGGTGGAAAAGACGGATACAAAGATGCAGATCACCACCAGGATCAGGTGGAGCCAGTAGTTCTTTCCCACAAACTTCAGGACCCGGGCCAGGGTGGCCTTGGGGTTCTCCAGCTTGGGGCGGGGACGTCCACGGCCGCCGCCGGGACCCTTGGGAATGTCATTTTTCTTCGGTGCCATTATTCGTCCCCTCCTTCGTCGAAGTCGCCGTTGCCGCTGGTCTGGGATTCGAAGACATCCCGGTAGATGGCGTTGGTTTCCAGCAGCTCCTCATGGGAGCCGAAGCCGGAGATCTGGCCGTTTTCCAGAACCAGGATCCGGTCAGCCTGCTGGACGCTGGAGATGCGCTGGGCGATGATGAATTTTGTGGTGTTGGGGATCTCCTCTGCAAATGCCTTGCGGATCTTGGCATCGGTGGCGGTGTCCACGGCAGAGGTGGAGTCATCCAGGATCAGGACCCTGGGCTTTTTCGGCAGAGCTCGGGCGATGCACAGGCGCTGTTTCTGACCGCCAGAGACATTGGAGCCCCCCTGCTCGATGCGGGTGTGGTAGCCCTGGGGCATCTTCTGGATGAACTCGTCTGCGCAGGCCAGCTTGCAGGCACGGATACAGTCCTCCTCGGTGGCGTCTTTGTCACCCCAGCGGAGGTTGTCCAGAATGGTGCCCGAGAAGAGGACATTCTTCTGGAGGACCACGGAGACCTGGTTGCGGAGGGCCTCCAGGTCATACTCCCGCACATCCCGACCGCCTACCAGTACCTGACCGTCAATGACGTCATACAGACGGCTGATGAGGTTGACCAGGCTGGTCTTGGCGCTGCCGGTGCCGCCGATGACACCGATGGTTTCACCGGACCGGACAGAGAAGGTGATATCCCGGAGAACGGGTTCGTCGGCATCCTTTTTATAGGCAAAGTTTACACGGCGGAACTCCACAGAGCCGTCTGCCACGTCATGGACGGGGCTTTCGGGGTTTACGATATCGGGGGTCTCGTGGAGTACCTCGGAGATACGCTCGGCGCTGGCCATGCTCATGGTGATCATCACAAAGATCATGGAGAGCATCATGAGACTCATGAGAATGTTCATGCAGTAGGCCAGCAGGGACATAAGGCCGCCGGTGGTGAGGTCGCCCACCACGATCATCTGGGCACCCAGCCAGCTGATGAGGAGGATACAGGTGTAAACCGTCAGGCTCATGGCAGGACCGTTCCAGGACAGGACCTTGTCGGCGGAGCAGAACATTTGATAGATGTTCTGGCTGGCCTTGTGGAACTTGGAGGTCTCATAATCCTCCCGGACATAGGCTTTGACCACACGCATGGCGGAGACGTTTTCCTGCACGCTGGCGTTCATGTCGTCATACCGGGGGAAGACCTGACGGAAATACTTCATGGCGTGCTTCATGATGAGGGCCAGAACGATGCCCAGCAGGATCACGGCCACCAGGTAGATGGAGGCCAGCCGGGGGCTGATGGTAAAGGCCATGATCATGGCCACGATCATGGAGGCAGGGGCACGGATGCCCAATCGCAGGATCATCATGTAGGACATCTGCAGGTTGGTCACATCGGTGGTCAGACGGGTGATGAGACCGGCGGTGCTGAACTTGTCGATGTTGGAGAAGGAGAAGGTCTGGATGTTCTCATACATGGCCTGGCGCAGGTTCCGGGCAAAACCGGCCGAGGCGTTGGCACCATACTTGGCACCCAGCAGACCGGCCACCAGACCCAGCAGGGCCAGGACCAGCATGAGGATACCCACCTTGGTGATGTGGGTCATGTCGCCCAGTTCCACGCCCTTGTCGATGATGGAGGCCATCAGCAGGGGGATGACCATTTCCATGGCCACTTCGAAGAGCATGCAGATGGGGGTTAGAATGGAGTCCCGCTTGAATTCCTTCACATGGGACAAAAGTGTTTTCAGCATGGGTTCACTCCTTTTTGTCGCTGAGGTTGGTACGGATACGGGTGCAGAGGGAGCGGAAGAGGTCGATCTCCTCCGGGGTAAAGTCCCGGAGGGCATCATTTTCCACCTGGTCAATGGCAGCCATAGCCCGCTGGTGGTGTTCCAGTCCCTTTGGGGTAAGGGTGAGCTTTTTCAGGCGGGCATCGCCTTGGACGCTTTGGCGGGTGAGATAGCCCTTTTCCTCCATGAGCTTTACGATGCCGGTGACGGAGGAACGGGTGATGTTGAAGGTCTCTTCAATGTCCCGCTGAAAGACATCCCGGTCACGGCAGTAATAGAGATAACCAATGACGTGGCCCTGCATGGCGGAGAGATCTTCGGCTCCGGCCTGACGGATGGCCTCGGAAAACTGCCGCCGATAGGCGTGGGACAGCGCCTTTACCTCTGC
>JAFZEB010000125.1 GCA_017560855.1 Ruminiclostridium sp. | reverse complement strand
TTCACCGTAAACCGGGGCGAGGTGGTGGGTCTGCTTGGCCCCAACGGCTCGGGCAAGACCACCATCATGAAGGCGGTCACCGGCCTCTGCCAGCCCACCTCCGGCAAGATCACCGTCTTCGGCGCCGATGCCGTGGACCAGCGGGAGGAGGCCCTGGCCAAGGTGGGCACCCTCATCGAGCAGCCCGCCCTTTATGAAAACCTCACCGCCTGGGACCATCTGGTGATGGCCGGGCGGTACTACCCCAACGTGGACCAGGCCCGGATGGAAAAGGTCCTGGAGATCGTGGGCCTGGCCCCCTATAAAAAGGAGCGCTGCGGCAAGTTCTCCCTGGGCATGAAGCAGCGGATGGGTCTGGCCCTGGCCCTCCTGTCCGAGCCGGAGCTAATGATTTTGGACGAGCCCACCAACGGCCTGGACATCGAGGCCACCGTGGAGATCCGGGAGATCATCATTCGTCTGGCTAAGGAGAAGGGGGTCACCTTCCTGGTGGCCAGCCATCTGGCCAGCGAGATCGAAAAGATGTGCAGCAAGGTCATGGTCCTCTACGAAGGGGAGATGCTCTCCTGCGACAGCAAAGAAGAGGCCCTGCGCCTGAACCCCTCCATGGAGGACTACTTCCTGGCCAAGGTTCGGGACAAGAAGGGCTCTGTGGTCCTGTGAGGTGAACGCCATGGATAAATTCATTGCCAATCTGCAAAATGAGCTGTTTAAGCTCCGCAAGCGAAAGAAATATCTGGTCTTTCTGATCTTAGGCTGTGCCGTCTGCGTGGCCAGCGGTCTGCGGGTCCTGGCGGCCAACTTCTTCACCGGCCAGCTGGGGACGGGGAACATCTCCCCCCAGGCTCTGCTGGGGAACCTGATGAACGCCAACCTGACCTTCATTCTGATGATCTTCCTGCCCCTCATGGCCATGATGGCTGCCTGCGACCTCTTTGTGGGGGAACAGGCCGACCACACCATGCGGTTCTCCCTCATGCGGCCGGTGGGGAAGGGAAAGATCTTTTTCTCCAAGGCGGCTGCTGTCCTGGTCCTGTGCGCCTTTGACCTGGCGGTGATGTACGCTGTCACCACCGTGATCCAGCTGGCCTTGGGTGGGGGAACCCGAGGCATCGTCAGCAGTCTCTTTGCCTGCGTTCTGGACCTCATTCCCCTGGCTGTCCTGATCCTCTTCTTCTGCCTGGTGAACCAGGTGGTGAAGGGGTCCAGCCTGGCCGTCCTCCTGTGCGTGGTCCTGTACATCGGCTTCATCGCCCTGGGCACCTACCTGCCCGCTTTCGGCGGCCTGCTCTTCACCGGCTACCTCCGCTGGCATAACCTGTGGGTGGGTGTGGCCCTGCCCTTTGGGTCCCTCCTGTCCCGCATTGGCCTGCTGGCCGGGTACGGGCTGGTATTCGGCTGCGTGGGGTATCTGCTGTTTGATCGAAAAGAATCCTGAAGGAAAAAAACCTTGGCTCTCCCTCTGGGAGAGCTGGCACGGCGCAGCCGTGACTGAGAGGGCAAATCTCTGCCGATCCTGTAATATCGCAACAAATCTGCCCTCTCCGGCTTTGGGCTATAGGCCCAAAGCCACCTCTCCCAGAGGGAGAGGCAAGGGGCCTTCGACCGTGAACATAATGGGGGTGTTTGATATGCCCAAAAAGAAAACCCTGAAAGGCCGGTTCCTCCAGACCGGCCTTTTGATGCTGATTCTCTCCCTGGTGATCGCCCTGGTCCTGGCGGTCCTGATGCTGGGGGCATTTGCCCTTCAAGTCCCCGGCGGAGAGAACTTCGTCCTGGATATGCTGGTCCTGCTGAAGGGGGAGTTCTACGGCTCGGGCCGGATCCTGCCCTACTTCATCCTGGGGTGTATCCTCCTGAGCCTGTCCGTGTCCGGGTTGTGCTTATGGCTGGCCTCCCGGTATACCGGGCGCATTGCCGATACCCTGGACACCCTCCGTCAGGCGGCAGACAATCTCCGGGAGGGAGAACTGGACTTTGAGATCCTCTCCTGTCAGGAGCAGGAGCTGGACGAGCTGAGCCAGTCCCTGGAAGGGGTCCGTCAGCGGCTGAAGGCAGCTGCGGTGGCCGAGGCCGCCGCCCAGGAGGAGCGGGGCCTGCTCATGGCCAACCTCTCCCACGACATGCGCACCCCCATCACCGCCATCAAGGGATATGTGGAGGGTATCCGGGACGGCATTGCCAACACCCCGGAAAAGCAGGCCCACTACCTGGACATCGTCACCAGCAAGACGGTCATTCTGGAAAAGCTGGTGCGGAACATGAGCGATTTCTCCGAGTACGAGCTGGGCCGGATGCAGTACCACTTTGAATTCGTGGACCTGGCCCCCTTCCTCACCGACCTGGGAGAGGAGTATCAGGTGGAGGTCCAGAGCGCCGGGATGACCTTTACCTGGGACATCCCTCCTGGGCCCTTCGTGGTGACCGCCGACCGGAACAAGATCAAGCGGGTGCTGGACAATCTTCTGTCCAACGCCATCAAATACGGGAAACCCGGCGGGGCCATCGACCTCACCGCTGAAGAATACGAGAAGGGGCTGGTCATCCAGCTCACCGACAACGGAAAGGGCATCGGCGCCGAAGCCCTCCACCATGTCTTCGACAGCTTTTACCGAGCGGATGCCGCCCGGTCCAGTGCGGTCCCTGGCAGCGGTCTGGGGCTGGCCATCTGCCGGTCCATC
>JAFZEB010000124.1 GCA_017560855.1 Ruminiclostridium sp. | reverse complement strand
GTACAAGGGTATTTTTTTACACACGACACCCACAAGAAAGGGGTTTTACCTATGGCTGTGGCCTACACCGCACAAAACCGTCACCTCACCGTGGCCCTCTCCGGGGAGATCGACCACCACCGGGTCCGGGGGCTGCTGGAAGACATGGACCGGGAGCTGGACGAGGTCCTCCCCCACACCCTGGTGGTGGACTGTCGGGGCATCACCTTCATGGACTCCTCGGGCATTGCCGTCCTCCTTCGGCTCTGGAAACGGATGGAGGCTCTGGGGGGCACCCTCCAGGTCACCGGCCTGCCGGAGCAGCCCGCCCGGGTCCTGCGGGCCGCCGGGCTCCAGCGGCTCTTTCCCCTGGACTGAAAGGAGGATACATAGATGCGCACCATCAAATACACCAACCAGGTCAGCCTGGTCTTCCCCTCCCGGTCGGCCAACGAGTCCTTCGCCCGGTCGGCGGCCGCCGCCTTTGCCGCCCAGCTGGATCCCACCCTGGATGAGCTGGGAGACGTGAAAACCGCTGTCAGCGAGGCGGTCACCAACGCCATCGTCCACGCCTACCCGGACACCCTGGGAAAAGTGGAGTTAAAACTCCGCATCTACCCGGGCAATGAACTGGAGCTCATCATCCGGGACTGGGGCATCGGCATCCCGGACATCGACCAGGCCCGGACCCCCCTCTTCACCACCGGCAACGAGGAGCGGTCGGGGATGGGCTTCACCATCATGGAGAGCTTTATGGATTCCGTGAAGGTCAAGTCGGTTCCCGGCAAGGGGACCACCGTCACCCTGCGCAAGCGGTTCGCCCTCCGGGCAGGAGGAAAGGTGTGACCCCGGACCACCGGACCGCCCTCATCCGGGCCGCCCAAACCGGGGACCAGGCCGCCTGCCAACAGCTGGTGGAGGAGAACACCGGACTCATCTGGAGCGTGGTCAGGCGATACACCCACCGGGGTGTGGAGAACGAGGACCTGTACCAACTGGGTTGTCTGGGATTTCTCAAGGCCGTCCAGGGGTTTGACCCGGACTTCGGCACCCAGTTTTCCACCTACGCCGTGCCCAAGATCGCTGGAGAAATTCGGCGGTTCCTCCGGGACGACGGCATGGTGAAGGTGGGCCGGGGCATGAAGGAACAGGCCCTGGCCATCTACCGGGCACGAACCCGACTTCTGGACGAGCTGGGCCGGGAGCCAGCTTTATCGGAACTGGCTCAGGCCACGGGACTCACCCCGGAGGACATCGCCGCCGCTGATCTGGCCACCGCCTCAGTGACCTCCCTCCAGGCCCAGACCGGGGAATCCGATCTGTCCCTGGAAGGACTCCTGGGGACAGATTCCCCCGAGGAGGGTCTGGTGGAACGGGTGGCCCTGCGGATGGCCATTGATCGCCTGCCGGAGCGGGAGCGGAAACTCATCCTCCTGCGATACTACAAGGGACTCACCCAGGACCGAACAGCCAAAATCCTGGGCATCAGCCAGGTCCAGGTGTCCCGTCTGGAAAAGAAGACGTTGCAAGCCCTTCGCCAGGAATTAGACGTTTGACACTGACTGCCCAAAAATTCGTAGGGGCGCTTCATGAAGCGCCCGCCCAACGCAGCAGTCATCGCCACGTGACGGGCGATTCGTGAATCGCCCCTACAAAAGGTAAGATACGTTATAGCTGAATGATGGGTTCCCGGTCCTGGGTGCCCACCTTGGCCCAGGAGAATTCCTTCACCAGGTCGTAGGCCTTCACAGGCTCAGGCCGGTCGATGATCCCGGCGGTGCAGGCCAGCAGGCCGGTCAGCTCCTCCGGGGTGTACCGCTGGCGGAGGACTCCTATATCCAGATCCCGGTCCCGTTTGGAGAGTCGCCGCCCGTCGGGGCTGCACAGGAGAGGGGTGTGGCAATAGGTGGGGACCTCGTACCCCATCTTTTCCATGAGCCAGATCTGCCGAGGGGTGGAGGACAGAAGGTCCCAGCCCCGGACCACCCGGTTGACCCCCATGGCCCCGTCGTCGGCGGTGACCGCCAACTGATAGGCGTACACCCCATCAGACCGACGGAGGATGAAGTCGCCGCAATCCCGGTCCAAAATCTCGGACTGGGGACCAAAGTTTCCATCCACAAATTCTATCTTTTCTCCCGGCACTGCGATCCGCCAGGCCGGTCTGCGTCCGCCCTGTTCCAGGGCGTTTTTTTCTGCCGTGGTCAGGGTCCGGCAGCGGCCGGAGTAGACCCGGAAGCCGTCAGAGGCGTGGGGAGCCGAGGCTGCCAGCAGCTCCTTTCGGCTGCAATAGCAGGGGTAGACCAGGCCCTCGGCCTCCAGCTTGCGGAAGGTCTCGGCGTAAAACTCGGTGCGGTGGCTCTGGGTGTATTGGTCCAGGCCCTCCTGCCAGCCCAGGTCCCAGTCCAGACCCAGCCAGCGGAGGTCGTCGGCCAGCTGGAGGGTGTATTCCGGCTTGCACCGGTCGGGGTCCAGGTCCTCCATGCGCAGAAGCATTTCGCCCCCCAGGCTCCGGACATCCAGCCAGGCCAGCAGAGCGGCAAAGAGGTTCCCCAGGTGCATACGGCCGCTGGGGCTGGGGGCAAACCGCCCCCGGATGGGTTTTGTCATGGTCACCCCTCCTTTTCATTGTTTCCTCATTGTACCACAGGCACACAGCCCTTGCCAACCCACCCGGTATATAGTAAAATGGACTTGTACCGGCCACCTGTGCCCCAAAGGAGGGACCTATGAAAAAACGCTTTCCCACCATCCTTTCCGCCATTGCCTGCGTGCTGGCCATCGTCTGCCTGATGCAGACCCACGACCTGAAAAACCAGGTCAATCAACTCCAAAACCAGCTGGACAATCAGGATGTCCAGTTCCGCTCCCAGATGGACGCCTTCCGCAGTCAGGTCCAGGAGACCCTGGAGGCCGAAGCCAGCATCCTGTCTTCCTATGACTGGAATTGGGAGGCGTTGAACCAGGAGTCCATGACGGCTCCCCTCACTTTCACCTCCACCCCCAAGGAGCACAGCCCCGGGGTGACTACCGCTGTGCTGGTGGTCAACGACACCCCCTACCCCATGACCCCTCAGGACAACGGCAGCTACACCCTCACCCTGGACTGGCCCCTCTTCGAGGAAGCCAACCTCCAGCGAGTGACCTTCCGGGAGAACGGCCAGGAGCGAAGCGAAGCCCTGAACATCGCAGAGGCCCCCTTCCATCAGCTGTTGTCCATCCCCTTTGCCCATGAGATGAGTGCCTCTGCTTCCATCAAGGACGGCAAACTCCACTACGAGGCAGACATCATGGTGGACAACCTCCTCTATGGTCGGGGAAACGACTATAACGAACCCGAAACCGTAGCTCTAATCGCCCTGCGGGACGGCAAGGAAATTGACCGCATCGACTTTGATCTGGACCAAATGGAGCGATCTGCCGGTCACTACGAGTGCATGGAAACGGTGGAGGCCAAGTTTGACCTGCCCGAGGGCTCCACTCTGACCTTCCTGGTGGAGGTCACCGATGACTGGGGCTTCACCTACCACCTGTTCCTCAGCGAGCATCAGAGCGACGGCTCCCAGGCCGCCCCCCTAGTGGACAGCTACGTCACCATTTACGACAGCCAGGGGAACATCCTCTGGAATGACATCTATAAGTAAAGAGAAAGAAGGTACTTCCCATGTCCATTGCAGCAGTTCGAGAGTATTTCGCCCAGTTTGGTATGGCCGACCAGGTCCTGGAATTCGAGACCTCCAGCGCCACCGTGGAGCTGGCCGCTCAGGCCGTCGGTGTCATCCCCGCCCGGATCGCCAAGTCCCTGTCCTTCAAGGTAGACGGCAAAGCCATCCTCATCATCGCCGCCGGGGACGCCAAGGTGGACAACGCCAAGTTCAAGGCCCACTTCCACACCAAGGCCAAGATGCTCACCCCCGAAGAGGTCACCGAGCTGGTGGGCCACGCCATCGGCGGTGTCTGCCCCTTCGCCATCAAAGAGGGCGTGGAGGTCTATCTGGACGAGTCCATGCGCCGGTTTGAGACCGTCTTCCCGGCCGCTGGCAGCAGCAACAGCGCCATCCAGCTGACCTGCGACCAACTGGAGCAGTACGCCCAGCACTTTGTAGCCTGGGGGGACTTTTGCAAGGGCTGGCAGGAATAAGACATGAAGGTGGGCCTACAGCCCAATGAAGTGCGCCTTCGGCGCATGAAGCTCGGCTTGAGGCCGAATGAAGCATAATTAGGCGTGCTGCAAACCATTTGCAAGCACGCCTAAAATCTACCTGAGGGAGCCCAGCAAAGCGGCTCCCTCAGGTCAGTAAAAAAAGCCGCTGCCCAAAGGCAGCGGCTTTTATGATTCAAGACTTTATGTATAATCGGGAATACGATTATTCGTAGTTCTTGATACGGTTCTCGAAGTAATCCTTGGTTTCCTTAACAACGATACCAGACAGGCCGACCAGAGCGATCAGGTTGGGGATTGCCATCAGGCCGTTCAGGGTATCAGCGATATCCCATGCCAGGGACAGGTCCATGGTAGCACCAACAACGACGACCAGAACGAAGATGATCTGATAGACCTTGATGGACTTGGTGCCGAACAGGAACTCGCAGCAGCGAGTGCCGTACATACCCCAGGACAGAACGGTGGAGAATGCGAACAGTGCCAGACACAGTGCGATGATGATAGCGCCGCCCTTGGAGCTGAACACAGTACCCAGAGCTTCAGCATTCAGAGCAGTGGTGCCCTGGACACCGTATTCCATGGTCATCTTGCCGGAGTAGACGCCGCA
The DNA here is from genome assembly GCA_017560855.1 of Ruminiclostridium sp. GTDB lineage: Bacteria > Bacillota > Clostridia > Oscillospirales > Oscillospiraceae > Evtepia. Next base: position 972 of record JAFZEB010000124.1, on the reverse strand, counting down.
CAGGACGGTCAGGCCGGACAGGGTGCAGATGACGATGGTGTCCATGAAGACTTCGAAGATGCCGTACAGACCCTGACGGACGGGGTCCTTCTCGGAGGAAGCTGCGTGAGCCATGGGAGCGGAACCCAGACCTGCCTCGTTGGAGAAGACGCCGCGCTTAACACCCCAGGTGATGCACAGGACCATGGAGCCAACGATACCGCCGGTCACGCCGGAGGGAGTGAAGGCGCCCTTGAAGATGTCAGCGAAGATTGCAGGCCAGTAACCGATGTTTGCGAAGCAAACGACCAGGCAGGCCACGATGTAGATGATAGCCATGATGGGGATCAGCTTCTCGGTAACGGAACCCAGACGCTTGATGCCGCCCAGCAGGACGATAGCAGCCAGAACTGCCAGAACGATACCCAGGATCAGGTTCAGGGTGGACTGACCAGCGAACTCGGGGTTGAAAGCCAGGACCACGGTGTTGATGGAGGAGGTGATGTTACCAACCTGAACAGCGTTGCCGATGCCGAAGGCTGCCAGTGCGCCGAAGACGCAGAAGATAGCGCCCAGCCAGGACCACTTCTTGCCCAGACCGTTCTTGATGTAGTACATGGGGCCGCCGACCCAGTCACCAACCTCGTTCTTCTCGCGGTACTTGACTGCCAGCAGAACCTCGGAGTACTTGGTGCACATACCGATCAGAGCGGTGACCCACAGCCAGAAGATGGAGCCAGGACCACCCAGGGTAACTGCTGCGGTGATACCAGCGATGTTACCGGTACCGACGGTAGCAGCCAGAGCGGTGGTAACTGCCTGGAAGGGAGTGACCTCACCCTCAGCAGCCTCGGTCTTCTGGAAGATCTTACCGATGGTGTTCTTCAGTGCGTAGCCGAACTTGCGAACCTGAACGCCTGCGGTACGGCAGGTCAGCAGGATGCCGGTGCCGACCAGCAGGATCAGCATGGGGGGACCCCAAACGACGCCATT
>JAFZEB010000123.1 GCA_017560855.1 Ruminiclostridium sp. | reverse complement strand
GGAGCTGCTGACGGCGGGCTTCCTCCTCCGCCTTCTTCTGGGCAGCGATCTGGGCCGCATAGGTGGCCTCGGCCTGGGCGATCTGCTTGGCCAGGGCATCGGAGTCATCCTCCAGGTCGTGGAGCTTCTCCTCATAGACAGCGGACTGGCTGGTGATCTGGCCGATGACGGCCTCTACTGCGGCCTCCTGCTTTTCCAGGTCGGCCTTCTGGGCAGAGAGAGCGGCTTTGGTCTCTTCCTCGGCCTTCTTGTTGGCCTCCAGGTCGGCCTTGGCCTCTGCCACGGCGATACGGGCGGCTTCCAGCTCATCCATGATCATATTGTCGTAGTCCACCACCTCAGAGATGGCGTTGACACGGTCCAGCAGGTCGGAGAAGCTGTTGGCATTGAAGAGAACAGCCCAGTAGGAGATCTCGCCCCGCTCTTCCATCATGCGGACACGCTGGCAAAACTCATCGTAGTACTTGGCCTCTTCTGCCTGAGCTTCAGCCAGTTCCACTTCCTTCACGGCGATCTCTTCGCCCAGAAGCTGGATGGTCTCCTCAGAGATGGCGATCTCCTGGCGGAGGACGGTGATCTTCTCTTCCAGCAGGAACTTCTGCTCCACCGCGGCATTCTTATTCTTGGCCAGCTTGCTCAGTTCCTTTTCAATATTCGCCTTCTGAGTGGTCAGGCTGGAGGCCTGGTTCTTCAGGTTGTTGATCTGGTCCTTGGTGACTTTACCGGCGTAGGCCGCAGGCATGACCAAGGTCAACACCAGAACCAGGGCCAGAACCATGGCACCCATCTGATGGATGCGATCCCGCCAGGGAGTCTTGGGGTTGTGCATAGGGTTCACCTCGTATATCTTAAGGGTCTTAAAAAGGCATACTCTTAGAATTCTTTTTGAGTATAACATAGCCATTTGATAATTGCAAGAAATCAACAAATGTTTAACAAATCTGTAACAAAACCGACCCTTCGACAGGGTTCTCTGCCGAAGGGTCGGTTTCTGTTATGCTTCGATATACATGACACCCAGGGTGCCGGGGCCGCAGTGGGCGCAGACCGTGCTGCCCGTCCGGGCAAAGAAGACTTCCTCCACGGTGACCAGGCTGCGAATGAGAGCCTCCAGCTTGTCTCGGGTCTCCTGAGGCAGGACATCCGGGCCAACCACAAAGACAGAACCGCCGTAGATATTCTGACCGGTGAGACGCTCTTCGATGTACTTCTCATAGACCTTGCCGATCTTGCCCCGGTACTTCTTGCTCACGTCCAGCTTGCCGTCCTGCATGGCAATGCAGGGCTTCAGGGACAGCAGGTTGGCACCAAAGGCTGCCACGCCGCTGCAGCGGCCGCCCTTCCACATGTACTCCAGGGTGTCCAGCACGAAGCTGGTGCGGACCTGGGGGATCAGGGACTGGACAGCCTGGACGATCTCTGGGGCAGACTTGCCTTGGTCACGGAGGCGGCAGGCCTCCATCACCAGCAGGCTGATGCTGGTGGACAGGTGACGGGAGTCCACGGGATAGACCCCTTCCAACTCCTGGGCTGCAATGACGGCATTCTGATAGGTGCCGGACAACTCGGAGCTGATGTCAAAGTGGACCACTTCATAGCCTTCCTCCACCAGGGGACGGAAGAAATCTTCGAACTCCTGGGGGCTGACGGCAGCGGTGGTGGGCAGGAGTTTCTCCTGGTTGTATCGCTCAAAAATCAGGTCAGGGGAAATGTCCTCTCCGTCCAGGTAATTGTCCTGGCCGATGGTCACATGGAGGGGAACGATTCGGACCCCCAGCCGCTCTTTCAGTTCCTGAGGAAGGTCACAGGTGCTGTCGGCGGTGATATAGACAGGCTTGCTCATAGTGAGTTCCTTTCTTTCTAGTATAAATGTGTGAAGATAGTAAATTATACCAGAAAATCAGCAGAAATTCAACTATATCAGTCCTGATTCAGGAAAAAGCTCCGGGTCAGGTCCAGGACCTGGTCCAGCTCTCCTTCCCCCATAAGGTTGTGCTCTCCGTTGGGCAGGAGGATGATCTCTGCCCCGAATTTGTCGGCAAAGTCCTGGGCGGCATCCGGGGGTGCCACGTCGTCCTTGGCTCCGTGTACCATCCGCAGCTGAGCGGCATCGGCACGGTACTTGGCAAAGACGTCGTTCTCTTCCAGGTCCTGCAGAAAAGCAGGGGTGACCCGCATCTCCCGAACATAATCATAATCGGGGACAAAATAGCCCTGGCGGTCCATGTCGGCCCTGGCCCGGTCATCCACCCACTGGTCCACCAGTCGGGGCATGGCCACAGCGGCAGAACGGAGAAACGCCCTCTCTCCGGCGTGTTCCCGGTCAGCCAGATACAGAAGGCTGATATAAGCCCCGAAGCTGGAGCCGAAATAGCCGATTTGGGCGTTGGGAGCCATTTCTCGGACATGAGCTTCTACAGTCTGCAGATCATCCATGCAGAAGGGCACCCGCAGGCCCTCCTCCCAGATGGGGCTTTCCCCGTGAGAGGGAAAGTCAAAGCTGTACACACCCATCCCTGCCTTGGGCATCTCCTGGTTCAGGGCTTGGACCATGGGGCTGAGCTTGCTGCTGCCAAAGCCATGGCAGACAATGAGGATCCGGTCCTCCCCGTTCCAGCAGTTGTGACAGTGGATATCATAGCCTCGACGGCTGGTCAAGATCTCTTTTTTCATGGTCAGGTCCTCCCTATTCTTCTTGGTTCTATTGTTGCACAGGGGGACGGGGCCGTCAAGAAAAATGTTCATAAAATCTCACATATTCGGTGATATAATCACAGTACAGGAGCCGGCGACATGGTATGATTAGCACAACAAAAGGACATACTGAAAGATAGAAAATAAAGATTCGAAAGGAGCAGAAATTATGTTACATCCCAACGTTTCCAAGCTGCTGGAAGAGCAGATCAACAAGGAGTTCTACTCCGCTTATCTCTACCTTGATATTTCCAACTACTATTACGATAAAAACCTGGACGGGTTCGGCAACTGGTTTAAGATCCAGGCCCAGGAAGAGCGCGACCACGCTCTGCTGTTCATGAACTACCTCCAGAACAACGACGTGTATCCCAAGATGGCAGCCATTGACGCTCCCGACAAGGTCTACGAGAACTTCCGTGAGCCCCTGGTGGCAGCCCTGGAGCACGAGCGGTTTGTCACCGCATCCATCAACAACATCTACGCTGAGGCATGGAAGGACAACGACTTCCGTACCCTTGAGTTCCTGAACTGGTTCATCAAGGAGCAGGGCGAGGAAGAGAAATCCGCCAGCGACCTGATCGGCCGCTTCGACCTCTTCGGCTCCGACCCCAAGAGCCTCTACGCACTGGATGCTGAGATGGCAGGCCGCACTTACTCTGCACCCACCCTCACTCTGTGAGAGGTATCCTCCTACATCTCCTTTCATAACTCCCGCGCCAAGGCCCCGCTATAAAGCGGGGCCTTTGGCTGTTTTTGCTTGCCTTATCCTGACAGATACGATATGATGTATGAAAAGAGAAAGAAGAGGGAGGCTTCCCCTATGAGATCAGTATTTATCGTGAACCCTGTGGCCGGAGGCCGGAACATCAGCGACGAGCTGGCCAGACGTTTGGCCCAGGCTGCAGCCACCCTGGAGAACCCTGACTACGTCATCACCCGCACCACCCACCCGGGTCATGCCCGGGAACTGGCGGAATCCTATGCCAGGACCGGGGAACCCATCCGCCTCTTCGCCGTGGGCGGAGACGGCACCTTGAACGAGGTCTTCAGCGGGGCCTATCCCTATAAAAATGCCGCCGTAGGCTGTATCCCCTACGGCAGCGGCAACGATTTTTTGCGAAACTTTGGCACTAAGGAAGAGTTTCTGGACCTGACCGACCAACTCATGGGTGAGGAACTGGATATCGACCTCTTCCGCACGGAGTTCGGCGTGGGTGCTTCCATTGCTGCCGCCGGTCTGGATGCCAAGATCGCCTATGACATCCCCCGGTTCCGCCGGATTCCCCTGTGCGGAGGTGAGACCGCCTACAAGCTGTCCATTCTGCGGAATATTCTGGGTAAGCTGGACCGCAGGCTGAAGATCTCCATGGACAACCACACCATCGTCAGCGACTGTCTCCTGACCGCTGTGTGCAACGGCGGCTGGTACGGCGGCGGGTTCCACGCAGCCCCGGAATGCGCCATGGATGACGGTCTGCTGGACGTGATGGTGGTCCGAAAAATCGGTCTGGCCCGCATCGCCCGAGTCCTCCCCCTGTATCAGAAGGGCAGGCACTTCCTGAACGGCGAGATCGTCCCCAAGCTGCGGGATGCCATCGACTTCCACCGGTGCAGAAGGGTGGAGATCGAAGTAGCCGACCACCGGGACAAACCCATCGCCATCACCATAGACGGTGAGTGCCACACCACCACCAAGCTGACGGTGGAGATGCTGCCTATGGCCGGACGGATCGTCCTGCCCAGAAAAGTCTTTTCCCGCTTATGACAAAACGCCTCCCCTTCATGGGGAGGCGTTTTTGGTTTCAACTTATGCCTGGGGAGGGACCGTGGGGGTGGGTGCCTTGCCCGTTTCGGGCTTTTTAACGGTTTCCACCACACCGGCAGCCAGACCGGCCAGGCCCTGGATCTCGGAGGGGATGATGATCTTGGTGGCCTTGCCGTTGGCAGCGGACTGGAAGGCCTCCAAGGCCTTCAGCTTTACCACCTGGTCGTTGGGGTTGGCTTCATTCAGCAGTTTCAGCGCATCGGCCATAGCCTGGTTGACCTCACGGATGGCCTGGGCCTCTGCCTCGGCAGCCATGATGCGGGCGGTCTTCTCGGCGTCTGCCCGGAGGATACGGGACTCCTTCTCGCCTTCTGCCACCAGGATCTGGCTCTGCTTCTGGCCCTCAGCCTGGAGGATGGCCT
>JAFZEB010000122.1 GCA_017560855.1 Ruminiclostridium sp. | reverse complement strand
TCAGGAAGGCCTCCTCCCGCATACGGGTGTGAAGGGTGTCGTAGTCGTACTCGGTGGTGTCGGTGAACATCTCCGGGGCGGGCTTGAAGGTGACCTCGGTGCCGGTGCGGTCGGTGGTGCCCACGATGGTCATGGGCTGGGTCACATGGCCCCGGGCAAACTTCATCTCGTAAATATTGCCGTTCTTGTGGACCCGGACCTCCAGCCACTCACTCAGGGCGTTGACAACCGAAGCGCCCACGCCGTGAAGGCCGCCGGAGACCTTGTAGCCGCCGCCGCCAAACTTACCGCCAGCGTGGAGGATGGTGAAGACGACTTCCAGGGCAGCCTTGCCGGTCTGCTGCTGGATATCTACGGGAATGCCGCGGCCGTTGTCGGTAACGGTGATGGTGTTTCCCTTGCCGATGGTCACGCCGATCTCGGTGCAGTACCCGGCCAGGGCTTCGTCGATGGAGTTATCCACGATCTCATACACCAGATGATGCAGGCCGCTGGCGGAGGTGGAGCCGATGTACATACCCGGACGCTTCCGGACGGCCTCCAGACCTTCCAGCACCTGGATCTCCGAGGCGCCGTATTCATGTTCCACCGTGGTGGTGGTTTTGTTTTCCAACTGATCCATAGGATAACCTCCAAATGCGAGAATAACAGGATATCAAAAATTCTCAAAGAATCCGGACTCCATGCGCTTATAGAGCGTGGAGGAGGAAAGCTGAGAAAGATAGACGGTGACTTCCCCCGCCTTGTTTTGGCAGAGGGTAAAGGACTTGGGCAGGTCGTCGCCCACGCTGACCACCCGTCCCTCCAGTTCGGCCAGGGACAGGAAATCCCGGGTGTGCCGGGACCAGGTGGTGTTGTCCAGGTCGAAGATGCCCAGAATATCATCCTGATGGATGACCACCGAGGAACCCAGGTGCAGATACATGGACAAACCCTCCCTTGCAAAAAATACCCTCTACTAATAGGCGAAAAAACGGGGTTTCGTGTACGCAAACGTACACGTTTCAAAAAATAATTTTTGACTTATGGAATCGGGTCCAATTTTCCGGCCTTGATGCCCAAAACCAGGCCTTCTCCCAGCTCACCCTGGGGCTGTTCACAGCCGGTGATGAAGACCTGGCCCCCCTTGATCCGGCGGAGGACAAAATCCTGACGGCGGGCATCCAGTTCGGACAGCACATCGTCCAGCAGCAGGATGGGCCACTGGCCGGTGTCGTCCTGGAAGAGCTCCCGCTCTGCCAGCTTCAGGGAGAGGGCGGCGGTGCGGGTCTGGCCCTGGGAGGCATACTGCCGGGCAGGCTGCCCCCCGATCCTAGCCATGAGGTCATCCTTGTGAGGGCCGGACAAACAGGAACGGGCCTCCAGCTCCGCCCGGGCATGGCTGTCCTGATGGCGGCGGATATCCTCGTATATTTCTACGGTGGGACCCAGAGGATCGGTCACCGTGCTGACGGTGTGGTAGGACAGGTCCAGATCTTCCCGCCCGCCGGAGAACTCCTCCTGGATCTGGGCAGCCTTCACGGCCAGCTTTTTCACAAAATGGGCCCGGTAATGGATGACCAGGGCACCGGCCCGGGCCATGGCCTCGTTGAAATCCTCCAGAACGTTCAATAAGCCGGGGTTCTTCTCCCAGTCCCGCAGGATGCGGGTCTTGTGGTCCAGGAGTTTGTTGTACTGGCTCAAAGCCTCGGCGTACCGGGGCCGGAGCTGGCAGATGGCCTGATCCAGGAAAGCACGGCGCTCGGCGGCGCCGGACTTGATGAGGGCCAGGTCCTCCGGGCAGAAGAGAACGGTCTGGACGATGCCGGAGAGCTCTCCGGCTGTCTTGCACTTCACATGGTTGACGAAAAGCTTTCGTCGGGCACCCCGGAAGAGCTGGGCTTCCATGAGAAATTCCCTCCCCCGGCTCTCCACCTGGGCGGTGATGGTCCCCCGGTCCCGGTGGAAGGAGATGAGCTCCTTGTCTCCCCGAGCCCGGTGGGACTTGGCCCCGGAGAGAAAGCCGATGGCCTCCAGCAGGTTGGTCTTTCCCTGGGCGTTCTCCCCGCAGATGACGTTCACCCCGGGGACGAAGGAAGCGGAAAAATTCTCATAGTTCCGAAAGCCGTCCAGGGAAATGGACAGGACTCTCATTCGACGGTGATCTCCACCCCAGCCAGGGTGACCACGTCGCCGGGACGGATCTTCTTGCCCCGCATGGTGCAGGGCTCCCCGTTGACCAGGACCTCACCCTCCTGGATGATGATCTTGGCCTCGCCGCCGCTGCCCACCACATTGGCCAGCTTCAGCAGGGAGTCCAGCTTGATAAATTCAGTTTCAATGGAAACGGTTTCTCTTTCCATGTTTTCCTCCATAGCTTCGCAGAACGACCCCTCATCAGTCACGGCCTCGCCGTGCCAGCTTCTCCCCAGGGAGAAGCCTTGTCTTCGAAGGTCAGGAGCCTTCCCCTTGGGGGGAAGGTGCCCACGAAGTGGGCGGATGAGGGGCATTGCTTCTAAATCTTATGTTAATAATCAGCTTTTAAACGAACAGGTAATACCATGAACAGGAAGTTCTCCTCGCCCTCAGCAGGCACGATGATGCAGGGGGTGATGGGGCTGGACAGCTCCAGGCGGACCTTGTCCATGGGAGCGGCCTTCAGGGCATCCATCATATACTTGTTGTTGAAGCCAATTTCCAGGCCATTGCCGTTGCCCTCCACAGGGCAGCAGTCATGGGCGGTGCCGATGGCGGTCTTGGTGGTGATGTCGATCTCCCCGTCTCCGATGACGCAGCGCAGGGGGCT
>JAFZEB010000121.1 GCA_017560855.1 Ruminiclostridium sp. | reverse complement strand
GATCGATCCTCTGACCCCTGATGAGATGCACAACCTCATGGCGAGAGCCACCTTTGTGATGACCGACTCCGGCGGCCTTCAGGAGGAGGCTCCTGCACTGGGCCGTCCCGTCCTGGTCCTGCGCCGGGAGACCGAGCGCCCTGAGGCTGTGGAGGCAGGCACCGTCCTGCTGGCCGGCACCGAGGAGGAAGAGGTCTACGCCCAGGGCGCACGGCTTCTGACCGATCAGGCTGCCTACGACCAGATGGCCCATGCAGTGAATCCCTATGGCGACGGCGAAGCCTGCCGCCGCATCGTGGATGCCATCCTGTGGAAGAAGGGCCTGCGGAAAGAGCCGCCTGAGGAATTTTCTGTTTAAGATTTGCCCCTGCGGGGGTTGTTGTAGGGGCGATTCACGAATCGCCCGCTACGCAGCGACTTCGAACCACGTAGCGGGCGCATCGTGATGCGCCCCTACGAACTGTAGACAAGAACTGAGTCTGAACCCCAACCCATCCGTGAAAGGAGGGAGTCCTTTGGAGCAGAAAAACCAAACCATTCTGGTCATCGCCATTGCCATCACGGTGGTTTTGGCGGTCCTTGTGAGCTTTGGCCTGCCTGCCCTCACCGGTCAGGTCCCGGAGGTCTCCCTGCCTGACATCAGCCAGGAGGCTGAAGGGGGCGGGGATATCCTCCCGGTGGAAGTGACCCCCGACACGGTGCAGAGCGTCATTGCCACCTTGTCCCGGCCGGAGAACTGCTATCGGGAGCTCACCGTCACCCTCTACTGGGCGGGAGGCAGCTCTTCCTCCAAGATCCAGATCTGGGCCGACGGAGACTATGTAAAAACCGTGGCAGGGGTGGGCGGCATCACCCAGCACCGTCTGGTGGGGGATGGCAAGCTCTACCTGTGGTATGGCGGAGACAGCACCTGGAAAGAAACTGCCGCAGACCAGGACAGCTTCGATCTGGCTCAGCGGATCCCCACCTATGAGGATGTGCTGGCTTTGGACCGGAACCTCATCACCGATGCGGGTTACCAGGTGAAGAACGGCAGGGACTGCGTCTTTGTGGAGGTCCGGGATACCGACCTGGACTACCTGGACCGCTACTGGGTGGAGACCGCCACTGGTCTTCTCTGTGCGGCTGAGACCCTGGCAGACGGGGTGACGGTCTACTCCATGGCTGAGGAGAGCCTGCAGACCCCCCTGGAGGATGGTGTGACCTTTGAGTTGCCCGATGGCACGGTGATTCATGAGTGTTCAGCTGTCCAGTAAAAAGACAGAGGCCAGAGCCAGCAGGAGGATCGCATCCCCCTGGCCCTCTTCCTTCAGCAGAAGGAAGAGGAGAAGAAGGAGCAGGAGATCCCCTGTGTCCAGCTTACCCAGCCCCAGCCGGTCCAGAAGGCCTTTCAGGCCGGAACCGGTTGGCGAAGAACAAGATGATCCAAATCCCGGAGGAGAGTCCTCCGGGATTTTCTTATGGGGTGCGGGCTGTGGTATGTAGGCGTTATACATGCAGTTCCCCCTCCTTCCACAGCTGATAGGCCTGTCGGGCGGCCTGGGAGAGACCGGCCATTCGTATGGCCCGGTCCAGTTTCTCCTGTCGGTCCGGACTCAGAAAAGGGCGCAGGGCAGTGAGCAGGGCCATGGTCTGGTCCTTGGGTCCCTGACAGGCCTGAAAGATCTCCAGCAACTTTCCCATCTGGCCCAGGTCGGGCAGAGGGAACTCCGGGGCAGGGGGGGCTTCCTGGGGCGGGGGCGGTTCCCCGCCCAGCTTCCCGGCCAGGGCCATGATCTGCCCCATGGTGTCCGGGTCAGAGAGGATGGCGTTCAGGGTGTCCTCAAACTCTGCCATGGGGCAGGACCTCCTTTCATATGCGGATCACTTGGGGAGTTTTCGGTTCAGCTCCTCCATGGCCCGGGCGGTGTCCGGGTTCCGGGAGAGTTCCTGCAGGAGATGGGACAGCCCGGAGGCATCCCCCTGCATGGCGGCCTGGGCGGCGGCCTGGAGATGGGCAGAGTTTTTCTGCCTGAGCTGGCCCAGGATCTTTTGGGTCTCCGGGGAGCTGAGGGTCTGGCGCAGGGACTGGTTGTTCAGCAGGTCCTGGACCTGTCTGGGATCAAGTTGGGGCATGGTGATATCCTTCCTTCCTGGGTGGTAGTACCACAGTATATGTGGGGGAGGCGGCGTCTGTGCCGGAATGGGGAAAAACTCTGGTCAAATTCCCTTGACTGTGTTAAAATTTTGGAAAAAGAAACCCCTGCCGGGCAGGGGGAGGGAGGAATGGCGTATGTTACTGGCCATCGACATGGGCAACACCAATATCGTGTTTGGATTTCTGGAAGGGGAGACCGTCCTGGGGAGCTTTCGTCAGGTGACGGACTATACAGCCACCGCCCAGGCCATGGCGGTGGACCTGCTGCCCCAGATGGCCCAGGCGGGCCTGATACCGGAACGGGTCACCGGCGTCATCATCGCCTCGGTGGTCCCCCAGGTGATCCCTGCCCTGAAGGAACTGGCTCGGGAGACCTTTGGTCAGACCGCCCTAGTGGTGGATGAGAACGTGGACCCCGGCCTGCCCTATGAGGCGGAAGAGCGGCTGGGTGCCGATCGTGCCGTCTGCTGTATCGCCGCTATGGAAAAGTACGGCAAGCCCCTGGTGGTTCTAGACTATGGTACCGCTACCACGGTGGACGCCCTGGCGGAGGATGGTTCCTACCTGGGGGGCTGTATCCTGGCGGGCATCCGCACCTCCACCAACGCCCTTTTTACCGGCACTGCTCAGCTTCCTCAGATCGACCTGCAGTATCCCCCCACCATGCTGGGCCGGGATGCGGTGACCCAGATCCAGGCGGGGTCTGTGGCTGGAGCTGTGGGTTCCACCGAGTACCTGGTCCGCAAGACCAAGGAGGAGATGGGATACGGCATGGACGTGAAGGTGGTGGCCACCGGCGGTCTGGCCCATCTGGTGGCGGCCCACACGGACTGTATCGACATCGTGGACGACGACCTCATCGTGGACGGCCTGCGGCTGATCTATGAGAGGGATCAGAAGGACAGGAATCGTTGAGTCAGTTCCCCTCATCCGCCCTCTTCGAGGGCACCTTCTCCCGGGGGAGAAGGCTTCTTTTGTCCGAAGACAAGGCTTCTCCCTGGGGAGAAGCTGTCAGCAAAGCTGACTGATGAGGGGTAATTTCGTATAGAAAGGCCCCCGGCCGTTTCGGTCGGGGGCCTATTGTTGTCTTACGCTTCCTGCCCGTTGATAAAGTGATCACACCACTGCCGAATGGTGCAATTCCCGCAGTCGGGCTTTCTGGCCCGGCAGACCGCCCGGCCGTGGAGGACCATCCGGTGACAGAAGTCGTTGGACTCCTCCGGGGGCAGAATTTCCCGCAGCTGGCTTTCCACCTTGCCCGGGTCCTTGGTGCCGTCGGTGAGGCCCAGAAGGCCCGTGATGCGGATGCAGTGGGTGTCGGCCACCACCACGCCGGGGGTGTCGTACACGTCGCCCAGAATGAGGTTGGCCGTCTTCCGGCCTACGCCGGGGAGTTTTAACAGCTCCTCCATGGTGCCGGGGACTACGCCGCCGTGCTGCTCCACCAGCATACGGGAGGCCAGGACGATGTCTTTTGCCTTGGCCCGGAAAAAGCCGCAGGAGTGGATGTAGGGCTCAATGTCCTGGGGCTCGGCCTTGGCCAGATCCTCCAGGGTGGGGTAGGCGGCGTAAAGGGCGGGGGTCACCTGATTCACCCGCTCGTCGGTGCACTGGGCGGCCAGACGGACGGCGAAGAGAAGCTCGTAATCTTTGTCATAGGGCAGGGAGCAGAGGTCCTCCTGGGGGTACAGGGTTTTCAGCTCCTGGATGATGGCGAGGATGTCCTCCTGGGGTTTCATGGCGTCTGCCTCCTGTCATAAGATAGTTTTATACCCTTTTCCCATAAATGATGGGATTCAGATGCTAAAATTATAACATAAAGAAGAAAAATAGTCATTGGAATTTTTCGAGGATTGTTGTATAATAGTAGAACAACTATGGTTATCCTTGTTATCACCAGGATTTTATTGAAACCATACATAATTGGAGGAGCAATATCATGGTTAAAGAAACTATCGATTTCCTGACTCAGCATGACGCTGAGGTCGGCAATGCAGTCCGTGCTGAGTATGATCGTCAGCGCAGAAACATCGAGCTGATCGCTTCCGAGAACTTCGTCAGCGAGGCAGTTATGGCAGCAGCTTCCACCGTTCTGACCAACAAGTACGCTGAGGGTTACCCCGGCAAGCGTTACTACGGCGGCTGTGAGTGCGTCGACGTGGTCGAAGACATCGCACGCGACCGTATCAAGGCTCTGTTTGGTGCTGACCACGCAAACGTGCAGCCCCACTCCGGCGCTTCCGCTAACTTCGCTGTTTACCAGGCACTGTGCAACATCGGCGACACCGTCATGGGCATGAACCTGGACAACGGCGGTCACCTGACCCACGGTTCCCCCGTTAACTTCTCCGGCCTGAACTACAAGATGGTCTCCTACGGTGTTGACGCCAACGGCTTCATCGACTACGACCAGGTTCGCGCTCTGGCTCTGGAGCACAAGCCCAAGATGATCATCGCCGGCGCTTCCGCATACCCCCGTGTCATCGACTTCGCAAAGTTCCGCGAGATCGCTGACGAGGTTGGCGCATACCTGTTCGTCGACATGGCTCACATCGCTGGTCTGGTTGCAGTTGGCCTGCATCCCTCTCCCGTGCCCTATGCTGACGTTGTCACCACCACCACCCACAAGACCCTGCGTGGTCCCCGCGGCGGCGTCATCCTGTGCAAGGAAGCCCTGGCAAAGACCATCGACAAGGCTATCTTCCCCGGCGCTCAGGGCGGCCCCCTGATGCACATCATCACCGCTAAGGCTGTTGCTTTCGGTGAGGCTCAGAAGCCCGAGTTCAAGACCTACCAGGAGCAGGTCCTGAAGAACGCTAAGGCTCTGGCAGAGTCCCTGATGGAGGCTGGCTTCGACCTGGTCTCCGGCGGCACCGACAACCACCTGATGCTGGTTGACCTGCGCAAGGCAGGCATCACCGGCAAGGAGATGGAGAAGCGTCTGGACGCTTGCAACATCACCGTCAACAAGAACACCATCCCCGACGATCCCCAGTCTCCCTTCGTCACCTCCGGCATCCGTGTCGGCGTTCCCGCTGCTACCAGCCGCGGCCTGGTCGAGGAAGACTTCAAGCTGCTGGGCAAGCTGATGTGGAAGGTCGCTACCGACTTCGAGAACTCTCAGGAAGAAGTCATCGCTGGCGTCAAGTCCATCACCGACAAGTACCCCATGTACGAGTAAGCTGCCCGCCTTACGGCATAGCTTAAAACAACGAAATCCCGCAGTCCATTTGGACTGCGGGATTTTTTATGCGTTCTTGATTTTTACATCAAACTCTTTTTCGATGTTGTCTCTCAGTTCGGCCAGCTCCATGTAGTAGCTCTCACAGCCCAGGTGGGACCGGTCCAGGACCTGAACTCCCTTTTCCAGAGCGTCTTTGGCCTTTCCGTCCTGCTCCCCGGAGATGTCATACACGCAGATGCCGATGTCGATCTTTGCCATAGTCAGCCCTCCTTTTTATTAAAAACCAGTATACCATCTTTACGGGAAGGATGACAACTGTTAAAATAGGGATATCGAAACTGACTGAGAAAGGGGGATGGCTATGTACCGTCCTTTGGCAGATGAGATCCGCCCCAAGTCCCTGGACGAGGTGGTGGGTCAGCGGCATATCCTGGGAGAGAACGGTGTCCTTCGCCGGGTCATCCAGGGCGGGACCATCCCCAATATGATCTTCTACGGCCCGTCCGGCACGGGCAAGACCACCGTGGCGGAGATCGCTGCCGCCCGGATCGGCCGACCCTTCTACCGGCTCAACGCCACCACCGCCTCCCTGGCGGACATCAAGGCGGTCATGGCCGATGTGGGTACTCTGCTGGCCCCGGAGGGCGTGGTCCTCTACCTGGATGAGATCCAGTATTTCAACAAGAAGCAGCAGCAATCCCTCCTGGAATTCATGGAGAACGGCAAGCTGACCCTCATTGCCTCCACCACGGAAAATCCCTACTTCTACGTGTTCAACGCCGTCCTCAGCCGGTCCACGGTCTTTGAGTTCAAGCCCGTGTCTCCGGAGGAGGTCCTGCCCATGGTCCTGCGGGGCATTCGCCGGATGGGGGAGCGGCAGGGAGTAGAAGTGACCTGGGAGGATGGAGTTCCCGAACAGGTGGCCCGTGCCTGCGGCGGTGATGTGCGAAAATCCCTCAACGCCGTGGAGGCCCTCTTTGCCGCCCACGCCCTGGACCTGGAGACCGTCCACCTGACCCTGGAAGAGGCCAAAATGGTGGCCCAGCGGTCGGCCATGCGGTACGACCGGGACGGGGACAGCCACTATGACATTCTCTCGGCCTTTCAAAAATCCATCCGTGGCTCTGACCCGGATGCCGCCATCCACTACCTGGCCCGTCTGTTGGAGGCGGGGGACCTGATTTCTCCCTGCCGCCGGCTCATGGTCATTGCCAGTGAGGATATCGGCCTGGCCCATCCTCAGGCGGTTTCCGTGGTGAAGGGCTGTGTGGACAGCGCCAACATGCTGGGCCTGCCGGAAGCCCGGATTCCCTTGGCTCAGGCAGTCCTCTATCTGGCCACCCTGCCCAAGTCCAACAGCGCCATCTGCGCCATCGACGAGGCTATGGCCGACCTGCGGGCGGGGAAGACCGGAGATATCCCGGCAAACCTGCGGGATGCCCACTACGGGGGTGCTGCCAAGCTGGGCCACGGCCTGGACTACAAGTACGCCCACAGTTATCCCAACCACTATGTAAGGCAGCAGTATCTTCCCGAGGTTCTCAAGGACCGGGTCTATTACCAATACGGAGAGAACAAGACCGAGCAGGCCGCCAAGCGGTACTGGGATACCGTCAAGGGACAGGAGTGAAATAGACCCAGTCCCTCACTTGACCCTCTGTGATAAAATAGGAGAAGGGGCGGGGGCCGTTTGCCGGGGGCAGTACCTCGGTGACCTGAAGCTTCACCTTCCGCTTCTTTGGCTGGATGGACTTGATATACACCGCCACATGGTCGCCTTCCTGCAGACCCTGGGTTCGGTCGGCAAGGCCGGTGAGATTGGGGGTCAGCTCGATGAAGGAGCCGTAGGGCATTTTGGTTCGGACCATGCCCGTGACGGTCATCCCCGGGGCAAACTGCCTGACATTTTCCTCCCAGGTCCCCAACAGCTCCTTGTGGGAGAGGGTGATCCGTCCCGCCTCCCGGTCATGACCGGTGAGGAGGACTAAGATCTCCTGGCCCACCCGAAGCCGTGCGGCGGGATGTGGGATCCGTGAGACCGACAGGTTCTCGATGCCCACCATGGAAACCACCCCGCAGCCCACATCCACAAAGGCCCCAAACCCGGCCAGATGGGTGACCGTGGCAGGGAGAACCGTTCCAACGGGGGTCTCCATCAACCGGTCCAATGCCAGCTCCTGGGCCCTTCGGCGGGAGAAGATGGGGGTGTCCCCCAGTTCTGACACCGTGAAGGCCACGGGCTTTCCTACTCTGGATAGAATTGTGATCTCCCGGGCAGTTCCCTCCCGGATGCCCAGAGCGGCTTCCTCCCGGGGAATGCGGCCCAGATAAGGGCCGTAAGATACCATGAGGTCGTGGTCTGTGGTGCACAGGACGGCTCGCCCTTCCAAAACGGTGTTCTCGTCCATGGCCTGTTGGAGGGCTTCGGCGGTGTACCGCCGGTTTTCCGGAGTATGGAGCAAACGGCCTTCCGGTAAATATTGGTTCAACATCTTGCGTCTTCCTTTCTTTGGGGGTTTCCCAAAGTCTATGAGGACCTGTTTGGAGGCATGACAATGGACATCGAACTCGGTGATGTTTTAGAAATGAAAAAGGAACACCCCTGCGGCAGCCGCCGGTGGGAGGTGCTCCGGGTGGGGATGGATTTCCGCCTGCGCTGTGAAGGCTGCGGCCGGGAAATGATGATCCCCCGGAAAAAGGCCGAAAAGGCATTGAAGAAAATTATACGGGCAGAACAAACCTCTGCCCAGACTTAACATAAGGAGGAATGACCTATGCGTTATGAAGGTAAGATTTATCGTCCCCCGGGAGAGTGGCGAAGCTATCTGCTCCAGTGCACCGTGGGCTGCACCCACAACAAGTGCACCTTCTGCGGCATGTATAAGGAAAAGAAGTTCCACGTCCGCCCCATGAAGGAGATCATGGAAGACATCGCCATGGCCCGGGTCTACTACGACCCCGCCACGGTGGATAAGGTCTTCCTCTGCGACGGCGACGCCATCGTTATGCGCCAGGAGCAGTTATTGCAGATCCTGGAGGCCCTCTACGCCGCCTTCCCCAACCTGCGCCAGGTGACCACCTACGCAGGCACCCGCTCCACCAAGACCAAGTCCCTGGAACAGCTGAAGGAGCTTCGTCAGGCTGGTCTGACCCGTGCCTACCTGGGCGTGGAGACCGGCTGGGATGAGCTTCTGAAGAAGGTCAACAAGGGTGTCACCTCTGCTGAGATGATTGAGGCCACCGACATGATCAAGGAGGCCGGCATGGACCTGTGGCTCATGGTCATCCTGGGTCTGGCCGGTCCCGGTGAGGCCTCCAAGAAGCACGTGGAGGAGACCATCCGGGTCCTGAACCGGATGCAGGCCCACCACGTCTCCTGCCTGTCCTACATGCCTGAGCCCAGCTCCCCCATGTACCAGGATGTGGTCAGCGGCAAGTTCCAGATGATCACCGCCCGGGAGTACCTGGAGGAGACCCGTGCCCTGGTGGCCGGTCTCAACTACGGCCCCTTCCATTTCACCAGCAACCACGCCTCCAACTACGTGCCCCTGAAGGGCACCCTGCCGGACGACCGGGAGGACTTCCTGCGCCAGCTGGACGCCGCCCTGGGCGGTAAGCGTGGCATCCGCCACGAGAGCTGGAGAGCGCTGTAACCGACGTGAACCGTGGACCGACGTGGGTCGGGCGGATACTATCCGCCCCTACGTTCGCATTTTCGCATGAGACCATGTAGGGGCGGCTATCAGCCGCCCGCCGATGTAACGATTCCTTCCGATGAAAGGAGCCCACCTATGAAAAACCGTATCTTCATCATCCAGGGCGACATCACCAGGCAGACCTGCGATGCCATCGTGAACGCCGCCAACACCAGTCTGCTGGGGGGCGGCGGGGTGGACGGTGCCATCCACCGGGCGGCCGGTCCCGACCTGCTGGCCGAGTGTATCCCCCTCAACGGCTGTGCCACCGGCCAGGCCAAGATCACCAAGGGCTACCGACTCCCTGCGAAATACGTTATCCACACCCCTGGTCCCATCTGGCGTGGGGGCGAGCGGAACGAGCCTGCTCTGCTGGCCTCCTGCTATCGGTCCTGCCTGGCCCTGGCCTGGGAGCATGGCTGCAAGACGGTGTGCTTCCCCTCCATCAGCACGGGGGTCTACCACTTCCCCCTGGCCCAGGCGGCGGAGATCGCCATCCGCACCATTGCTGAAGAACTGGGAAAAACCGACACCCCGGAGATCGTCACCATGGTCTGCTTTGACCCCAAGACCAAGGGGGCCTATGAGGACGCCCTGGCGGCCATTCTTTGACACAATATAATATTTGTAAGTGAAGATCCCCTCGCCTGTCCACAAAAACGGGTGAGGGGATCTCTGTTGCCAAATTATTTTTTGAAACGTGTACATTTGCGTACACGAAACCCTCTTTTTTCGCCTATAAGTGAAAGGAGGGATTTTATGATGTATCCCATTGTGCACCATGACTTGGTGCCCTTTACCAAGGAGGACAAGCTCCGGGGCTTTGCACCCCTGCCCAAGGCCATTCTGGAGAAGGGCCTTCCGTCCACAGCGGTTCTGCTCTACACAATGCTTCTGGACCGTGGGACACTCTCCCAGAAGAACCGCTACTACACGGCAGATGGCTGGGTCTATGTGTGCTACAGCATTCCGCACCTGGCCATGGATTTGAAGAAGGGGGAGTCCACCATACGAAAGAATCTGAAGATTCTGGAAGATCAGGAACTGATCTTCCGCACCCAGCCCATTGGGAATGAGGCAAGCTGGATCTTTCTGCGTGTTCCGGGATTGTCCGTGGAGTCCGAAAAAATTTTGGATTACCCCGCCGAAAACGAGAGTCTGGAAAAAATGGCAGACTCCCTCTCATTTTTTCCGGCGGTGTGAGAAAAAACGAGCGCCTATCTAACTAATACAACCAACTAATAAAAACAAACTAAACTCTCCTATGGCGGGGAGAGAATACTTGGGAAAGAAAAACAACGCCCCTTTCGGGGCGTCGTGGGAGAGAAGAGTTTAATTGGGGATGAATTTCAGCACAGCCACCTGGGCTTCGGTTTTCTTGTCCACGGTGATGGTGTTGCCGGGATACTCGTTGTATTCTTCGATCTGCACCAGGAAATCGCTCAGCTCGGCCACCTTTTCCAGGCCGATGTCACCCAGCTTATAGTGCATGGGGATGATCACCCGGGGCTGGATGGCTTCGATCAGATCCCAGGCCTCATCGGGGCCGATGGTGTAGAAGCCGCCCACGGGGATCATGAGCACGTCCAGGTCCATGAGCTGGTCCAGCTGGTCAGGGGTCAGCTCACAGCCCAGGTCCCCCAGGTGGGCCACCTTGAAGCCGTCGGCCTCCAGGACATGGATCACGTTCTCACCCCGGAGCTTGCCGCCCTCAGGGTCGTGGAAGGTCTGGATGCCGGTGACCTGGAAGGGGTTCTCGTGGCCCTCCAGGGGCTGGACCACATAGGCGGCGCCGTGGTCATTGTGGAAGTGGGAGCAGAGGACCAGGTCAGCCGCCACGTCCAGAGCGCCGAAGCCCCGGACGTAGTTGTCCTCAAAGGGGTCGAAGACCACGGTGAAGTCCTTGTATTTCAGTGCAAAGCAGGCGTGACCCAGCCAGCGCAGTTCCAGTTTACTCATAGGAAGACCTCCTTCGTGTTGGTTTCATACTTCTATTAAACCATACTTGGGGAGAAAAAACGACAGTTTTTTGCAGGTTGACAGAAAAAATTCACAGAACCGTGGAAAAACCTGTCCGTTCATAGTATAATACCCCTATATGAAAGAATACAGCCGCTCCGGCGGCCACGATAGAGAGGTATCATTATGAAAGCAGCACTGGTGATTATGGCAGCCGGTATGGGTTCCCGCTACGGCGGCGAAAAGCAGACCGACGGCATCGGCCCCAACGGCGAGGCCATCATGGAGTATTCCGTTTATGACGCTATCCAGGCCGGATTCAGCAAGGTGGTCTTCATCATCAAGCCTGAGATGGAGCAGACCCTGCGGAACCTCTGCGGCGACCGCATCCAGACCATGAAGACCAAGCAGGGGGAGCCTGTGGAAGTGAAGTACGTCTTCCAGGACTTTTCCAGCGTCCCTTCCTTCTACCAGATCCCCGCTGACCGCAAGAAGCCCTTCGGCACCGTCCACGCCGTTCTGTGCGCCAAGGATGCCGTCCAGGAGCCCTTTGCCGTCATCAATGCCGACGACTACTATGGCCGCTCCGCCTTCACTACCATCTATGAGGAACTGATGCGCCTGGAGAAGACCGGCAAGGGCACCATGGTGGGCTACCGTCTGATGAATACCGTCAGCGACCACGGCACCGTCTCCCGCGGCGTCTGCCAGACCGAGAACGGCAGCCTGAAGAAGGTCAAGGAGACCCTGAAGATCAAGAAGTATCCCGATGACTCCATCGCCGATATCGCAGACCCCGAAAACGAGGTCCCCCTGGCCCCCGAAAGCCCCGTGTCCATGAACTTCTGGGGCTTCACCCCCTGGATCTTTGAGGAGATGGAGGCCTACTTCACCGCCTTCCTGAAGGGCCTGGCCCCCGACGAGCTGAAGGCCGAGTGCCTGCTGCCCGTTCTGGTGGACAAGCTCATCACCGAGGGCAAGTTGGATGTGTCCGTCCTGGACACCGACGCCGTCTGGTTCGGCGTCACCTACAAGGAGGACCGCCCCATCGTGGAGGCAGAGCTGAAGAAGCTCCACGACGCAGGTATCTACCCCGCATCTCTGAAGACTTGAGAGACCCGCTTCGCTGGGCTCTCTCAAGTGGAATTTGCGGCCTGCTGCAGCGCACGGGCTGAAGACCCGCACGTTTGCAGGCCGAGTAGAGTTTTTCGGCACGCACATGTCGCGCCGGAAAACAGATTGAACGTGATTTCGCCGCTGCGGCGGCGAAACTCTACGAGGATTTGTTGTTCAGCTTATTCGCGAGGCCTGGGCGGCTGACCGCCGCCCGGGCTTTCGTGGCATGGAACGAAAAAAAGGATTGACAAACCCTCCCTGTGTGAGTATAATGTTCAAGTAACTGAAATCTGCGGATATGCTGGAACTGGTAGACAGGCACGTTTGAGGGGCGTGTGTCCATGACGTACGGGTTCAAGTCCCGTTATCCGCACCAGCTACAAAGAGCCGAAAACCTTTGAGTATCAAGGGTTTTCGGTTTTTCTTTTTCCTTGCAAAACATGAATTGTCCGCTATTTGTCCGCTACGGGCAAAAAAACAGGGCTGTATCCGCTTTGGGTACAGCCCTTTTCTTATGCTTTTTTCTGGAAGGTTAGGATATCCGCGATGGCCTCGCTGGCTCTGGCCTGTGCCTCCTCAAATGTGTGGGAGTAGATGTTCAGTGTGGTGGATACCTGGCTGTGACCCAGGCTCTTGGACACCAGAGTGACATCGGCTCCGGCATTGATCAGCAGGGAGGCGTTCAGATGACGGAAGGCATGGACACCCAGGAATCGCTGGTTGGTCTCCTCACAGAATCTCTTCAGCCAGTGGTATGGGGTATTGGGGTGCATCGGCTCACCGTTGAGGTTGGTGAAGAGCCGGTCATGGTCCTGCCAGTGGTCACCCTGTCTTAGGCGATCCTCTGCCTGTTCGGCTCTGTGCTGCCGGAGGATGGCGAACACGGCAGCCGGCAGCTTGAGACTGCGGATGCTGGTCTTATTCTTCGTGGTATCAGTGAAGGTCCCCAGGTCTTTGGAGTACAGACTGGTTCTCTGGACCTTGATGACATGGTTCTCGAAGTCCAAGTCCTTCCACTCCAGGCCCAGGATCTCTCCCCGGCGCAGACCGCCGTAGATGGCCAGGACAAAGAATGCCCGGTATTTTGTGGGGGCTTTCTCCAGGCTATCCAAGAAGCTTTGTGCCTCCTCCAGGGAGTAGACCTCCCGCTCGGCTTGTGTCCCGCTGGGGACGGTGACCCGATTGCAGGGGTTGGAGGGGATCATATCAAAGCGCACGGCATACTGCATGACATCGGAGATGAAGGAAAGGTAGTGCTTGATGGTCTTGGGAGACAGGGTGGTCTTTGCTTTGGTGACCACAAAGAGGTCGGACACGGGCTTTCCCAGTCCTTTGGCCACCTTCTCTGCCGATGCGAAGGTGGTGCTTTCTCCTCTGCAAATGGCAGATAGGACCGAGCGGGACACACCGATCTGTTCGGAGAGTGCTTTCTGCGTGAGGTTCATCTCTGCCAGAAGAGAGGTGAGACCAGGCTTTGCTTTGGCCTTGTCCTTTACCGAGGAGATCCCTTCTTCCCCCAGATTGTGGATGAATTTCTGGATATGACGGGCGGTGAGTTTGTCCACACGGATGTGGCCGATGGCCTGGTAAGTCCGATCCTCCAGCTGATGGAGTCGGGCTACAGTGCGAGGCCGGAGATTCGGCTCTGCGTATTCCTCCAGCCACTGCTTGGCAAGAGCCTCGAACTTGATGTTCCCGTTTTGGACACCCTGGGCTGCGCAATGCTCATCGAAGAGGACGGCCTGTCGGTTCAGCTCCTTTTCAATCTGTCGAGGAGTCATGCCGGGGGAGGGCTTCCATGTCATGCTCTTTTCTATATGGCGGCCAGAGAGGTCATAGCCGCAGGAGGAGCGGATGAGGTAGCTCACTCCATTTTTACCCTCTCTCTTCTTGATTGTAGCCATAGATGTGTCCTCCTCGTCTATGGTGGATATCCTTCGATAGCTTGCAATTCGAAGTTATGTGCATTCGTCATTTTTTATAAAATTCAATCTCCATATTGCGTGAGATGAACAAAGTTTTGTGTGGTGGATTGCCGCTAAGGAAACTTATTTGAATCGGTGGAAATCGGGATGAAATAAGGGCAATTGAACACGTTTTTGCAAGAAAAATCTCAAAAAAGCGGGGGCGAGATATGTCCGACGATTGGTTATCATGGTTGCGACGACGAAGATTACATGCTTTCGCCGTCAGCCTAACATCACATGGCCCGTTTGTCAAGGGCCGCAAAGGAGGTTGTTTTC
Organism: Ruminiclostridium sp.; assembly: GCA_017560855.1. GTDB lineage: Bacteria > Bacillota > Clostridia > Oscillospirales > Oscillospiraceae > Evtepia. The sequence continues at coordinate 28,387 of JAFZEB010000121.1, read as the reverse complement.
ATGAGGTGCAATATCGAGGTCCGTTCCGAAGCTTGTCGTTTAGGAGTTCCGCTGTGGGCCATCGCAGAGAAGCTGGGGATGTCCGAATCCACCTGGCATCGCCGTCTTCGGCGGGAACTGTCGGCCGAAGACACTGAGAAGGCCCTGGGAGCCATCCGGGCTATCGTGGACGAAAGGAGGGAGCTTCAGTGAAGCGCATGAGGACCATTCCCCAGGCAGCGGCCTACATGCAGGAGATTGACCCTGGCACTGCTTTGACCAAGACCGCCATCCGGAGACTGGTACTGGAAGGCAAGCTGCCATTTACTGCCGTGGGTACCAAACGCCTGGTGGCTATCGAAGATCTGGAGAGCTACCTGGAGGCTGGCGATGTTGTCGGCTCTACCTCGGTGATGGGTGAAATTCGGAGACTGGAGGTGAGAGCATGATCTACGAATTGCTTGATTGGGGCGCAGAGAATGCCCTGTCCCGGCGGGACTTGGCGGCTATCACCGGCCTGACGGACCGTGAGGTGCGCCGACTGGTTGCTCGTGAACGCAAGCGCGGTCTGCCGATCGTGACGAACACGGACCGTGGTGGATTCTACCTGCCGGAGTCTTCGGAAGAGCTGGTTCGCTTTATCCGATCCATGCGCCATCGAGCGATGGAGACTGTGGCTGCTGCCAATGCTATGGAGCGGACCCTGCTGGAGGCTCTGGGACAAGAACGAATCGATGGGTGGTGAGCAGTGTGGGTACTGACAGATGCGGATTTACGTTCTTGCCATCCTACTATGACGCGTTGCGCCCATTACCTGACGAGGAACGGCTCGCTTTATTCGACGCCATCCTTGACTATGTCTTCCAGGGGAAGGAGCCAGACCTACCTCCACTGTTGAATTGTTGCTTTTCTTTGCTGCGCCCGAATGTTGATGCATCAGTGAAGCGGTATCAGGTAAATGTGGAGAATGGAAAAAGAGGCGGTAGGCCGACCAAACAGAAACCCAATAAAAACCCAAGCCAAACCCAGGAGGAACCCAACGAAAACCCAAGAGAAACCGAAAGGAAACCCGGCAAAAACCAAGAGAAGGAGACGGAGAAGGAGACGGAGAAGGAATTCTTGGGGGCGAATGAGTCGCCCAAGAAAAACCGTTTCGTTCCTCCTTCTTTGGACGAGGTTCGGGCATACTGCCGAGAACGGGGCAACAGTGTGGACCCGCAACGGTTCCTGGCTCATTACGAGGCCTCTGGCTGGATGAGGGGGAAGACCAAGATTTCCGACTGGCGCGCCGCTGTCAGGACCTGGGAACGGAACGATGTTCTCCTAAATGGTGCTGGGACTCAGACGGAAGAACCTCGCCGGGTGACGGGGCATTTTGTCGATGAGAACGGGGAGGTGGTCTTCACATGAGCGGTTCAATCTTTTCTCTTGCCTTCGAGGCTGAGTCGGCGCTTATCGGATGCCTCCTCTTCGATTCGTCCATCATCGCGGACCTGGCGGACAGTCTCTCGCCGGATGACTTTCAAGACGAGCGGAATCGGGCGGCTTTCCAGTCTGCGCTGACTCTCCATCAGCTAGGGCGGCCGATCGACCCGGTGCAGATTCATCGTGGGGCAAACGGGATTGTGGATACGGCCTACCTTGCCAGCCTCATGGAGGCCACCGTCACAACCACGAATTTTCGAGGGCTGGCCGATGAGATCAGGAACTCCTCTTTGCGCCGGAGATTGTTCGAGGTGGCCGAGAGACTCCGCGAGGATGCGGCTTCCCACGGCGATCCGCAAGCGATGATGTCCGCTGTGCAGGCCGCTTTGGCTGAGATTGACTCTTGCGACACACGGCGGGAAATCCTAGCTCCCGCAGATCAGGTTTCCAGCTTCTTTGATCTTCGCTCTCGGATCGATGCCGGGGCCAGGAACTTTGTCCCCACGGGCTACTCCGACCTGGACAAGTTGCTGGGTGGTGGGATGCTCTGCGGTGGGTTATACATCCTAGCCGCTCGTCCGGCGGTAGGCAAGACCACCTTTGCCCTGTCCGTGGCGGACCAAATCGCGGAGAAGGTCGGCGCGGTTCTTTTCGTGAGCCTAGAGATGGACGCAGACCAGCTTACAGCAAAAAGGCTGGCGCGTGTTACGGGTGTCTCGGCCAGCCGACTGCTGATGGGTGAACTGAATGAAAAGGAGTATGACGAGGTCACCGATGCGCTGCTGGAGACCAGCCGACGGCCTTTGTATGTAAATAAAGCCGAGTCTGTCCGTGTTGCCGACATCGACACTCTTGCTAGGCGGGTGCCCGATTTGCGGTGCATCGTGGTTGACTACCTGGGATTGATTCGTCCGGACGAGAAGGGGAGCAGCCGCTACGAGAATATGACGGCCGTATCCGGTTCGCTCAAGGCTCTTGCCCGTCGCCGTGGAGTGCCCGTTCTGTGTCTTGCCCAGCTTAACCGGGCGAATATGGATCGCAAGGAGAAACGGCCCCAGCTATCTGACCTTCGGGACACGGGGGCAATCGAACAGGACGCTGATGCTGTCATGTTCCTCCACCGTGAGGATTACTATCAGCAGCCTAACCCCGACCAAAAACCGTGGGATCCGCGCATGGTAGATCTCCTGGTGGCAAAGAACCGTCACGCCGGCACTGGGGATTTGTGCTACGGCTGGTATCCTCAGAGCGGGCGGTATGTCAAAGCTTCGTATGGCAGGGGTTGATGTAACGAGGGAAGGTGGATGCCGAGGAGAAGAGACCTTTCTGGGGTCCGTCTGGCGCAATTACGGTAGGGGGTATAGATTTAGGCTTCGGGCTTTGGAACGGACGAGGGTGTCAATTTCAAGGCCGGAGGTGGAAAACATGGCACACGAAAACCTGTCTCACGCAGAAGAACGTGTGAAGCGGGGGATTTATAAGCTGGCCATCGAAGTAATCAGGGAAGACCTGGAGCTGGCACGATGGCTGGCGGCGATGGGGCGTAAGATTGGCATGGAGCGCGAATCTGCCAGCTCTGCCCCGTATGTTGCCAAACTCCAAAAGGAGTGGCAGAAGAAGGCGGCTGGGACGAGACAAAGACATGGACAGCTCTGCGACGACAAGCAGGGCGGAAAGAGAGGTAGACCATTGGGTTATTCACATCTCGGTTGGGCTTGTCCCTATTTTTCCTATGATGCGAAACGAGTTGTCAAATGCGAGGCAGGCCGGATCACATTCCCTGACCGGCAGGCCGAGCGGGAACATACGCACCGTTTTTGCGCAGGTGAGAACAACGAGTGGAAGCGGTGCACATTGGCCGCAATCATGTCCGACTACTACGAGAGGGCCAACGAAGCTGAATTAGAACAGCGGAAGAAGGAACTCGGCTTATGAAGGGAGGCGATTGAATGGCATTGACGGATGCCCAGGCGAAGATTATCGCTGCCAACAAAAAGAAAAAGGAAGAGGAGGCGGTCCGTAAGCTGGCGGCCGCACAGCTGGCCAACGCTGCCAAGAACCATCAGACCTTCCCCGGGGTGACACCCACCAAAGTGGTCAGGAACGAAGTACAGACCCCGGTAAAAAGCGGGAAGCCCACTCTCACCAAGACGGTGACCAAGAAGACATCCTCTTTGCTGGATGACATGGGTGGCACGGGCAGTACATATCGTCGGATGACCGATGATTCCGGTCGGCTCTACAGCCCCCTGGATGTCATCCGGGCCAGATATTCCATCGGAGATTCTGCTGGAGTCCTGGCGAACAGGTCCAGAACTTACGATAACGATGACGCGCTGGAGAATCTGCGCAGGGCCGCCGAGGAACGTGTGGTCAGACAACAGAAACTGGACTCTTATGTCCTTTCTGCTGCCGATAAAAAGCTGCCCTCCTCCCGCCGACAGATGGTTCAGGAGGCAAAGGATGCGTGGCAGAAGGCAAAGGATGCCGGTGACACCGAGGGGATGCGCCGTGCTCATGAGAAGGCGGAGAATGTCCGTGGCTGGGCCGGTTACTCTGGCGGTTGGGACGGCAGTGAGTACATCACCGCTGACCTGACCCGGGACGAGAAGCGCACTCTAAACCAGACCGGCCAGAACAAGCTGAAGAAGGCGAGGCTGGACCGACAGAGGGCTATTGAGGCCGGGGATATCCAGGCTCAGATGAAGGCATCCCAGAGGATCCTTGATATCAAAAATGGATCCAGCTACCAGAACGACCCCGGAGCTGACATGGAAACAATGGATGCACATGGCCGCCCTCTTCTCTCCGGTCAGCAGAGGGAAGAAGACGAGGCCAGAGCTATTGCCGCCGCGAAGGCAGTGGGGTACGGCGTACCGGCTGCCCTTCTGCGCTTCTCTGAGTTGGGTGGCGACTTCGTTCGTGAACAGGCCCAGGAGCGGTGGGGGACTCGTGATCCTGGTCCCGCTCGGACCGATGGTACTAGCAAGGCATTGATGGATGCCGGGACAAAGGGTGAGCAGATGCTCCGGAAGAGCTGGGAGTATCAGGAAGAAGCCCTGGACGGCCTGGAGGGAGTAGACAGACTTCTTATGGAGACTGCCCTTTCGATGGGTCAGAACCTGCCTGGTATCGGTCTGTCTCTGATCCCCGGTGTTGGCCCTGCTTTGGGTGCTGGCCTGATGGGTGCACAGGCTGCTGGTGCAAGGGCTGGTGAACTGACCGAGCGGGGTTTCGACACGGAGGAAGCATTCACTCGTGGCCTACTCTCTGGCGGTGTTGAAATGGCCACGGAAGCACTGCCGTTGAGCAAACTGGCGAAGATCCTCAAGGGTGAAGGCGGTCAGAATGTGATCAAGAGCATCCTGGCCCAAATGGGTATTGAGGGCACCGAGGAAGGTGTCGCTTATGCGGCGAACTATGCGCTGGATAAGATCGCCCAGGACCCTGAAGCGGTATGGTCGACGGAAGATCTCTTCAAGAATGTTGCTATCGGCGCAATCTCCGGCGGTGCAATGGCAACTGGTGGCTCTGTCATCGGAAGTAGGGGAGCCTCTGCTTCTTCTGTACCTGGCACTGAAGGACGGACGATCCAGGAGATTCTGAAACGTCAGACGGAACGGTCCTCCGAGGAGCAACAGGTCCGTGACGCGGCTACGGCTATGCAGACTGGTGAGGAGTATGTGTCTACTCGCGGCAATCAGGGGCGGGCCGAGGGTAACTCCGGTGCAAGTTACCAGCAAGTTGCAAGCAAGTTAGAAGCAAGTGGCAAGCAAGTAGGAAGCAAACGCCAAGTAGCCGTTCTTGGCCAGGCCCGTAGAGAGGGTAGACAGAGCAAGCAGGTCAAGCTTCGCCGCATCGAGTCCATCCCTGTCGAGGTTGAGACCATCCAGACCAAGAAGCATACTCAGGCTGTGGTCAGCCCCACCTACATCGTTGATATGTCCGCGACTCTGGGTGAGAGTGGAGCAAAGGCCATGACTACTGCCTGGAGTGGCCAGGGTAATCAGGCCCAGTATGCTTCTGACTTCATCCGTGTGTACAACCAGGCACTGACCGGCCTGGCCGACACCACTGACAGCAAGATTCAGGCTCCGGCATCCCTGTCTGATGCCCAGGTGGCAGCGGCCTACAACGCAGGCGTGAATGACCGACAGGCATCCCTGGAAGAAGCAAAGACTGCCGCTCAGTTCGCACCTGTGGCTGGCAAGGACTCCGGCCTGGTCTATGACGACTATGTGAAGGCCGAGATGGACACCGCCGTGGCATCCGAGATCAACACTGTGGCCAAGCAGCTGGGCCTCCGCGTCCAGATGGTGGATTCCGTTAAGGGCGGCGAAGCCAACGCAGACATTCAGGGCAGTGTGGTAAGCATAGAGAAGGGCAATCCTCACCCTGTTCGGTTCCTTTTCGGTCATGAGATGACCCACCGTGTCCAGGAACTGGATCCTGAGAGCTACCGGAAGTTCCGGGATTATGTCATGTCTTCCCAGAAAGCCCAGGATGAGGTCCAGAGTAAGTTGGCAGTATATAGAAGCCGTGGTGTCGACATTGATTCCGAGGGCGCAATCGATGAGATCGTTGCCGACTATGCAGGTCAGCTTATCGAGAGCAAGGACCTAATGAAGCGATTCATCGACCAGAACCAGAAGAACCAGTCCATGCTGAGTCGCTTCCTGACTGCCCTGAAGGACCTGGCAGCCAAGCTGACCGGCAGACGTAAGGCACAGGTCAACGATGCTGTGACCTTGCTGGAAAAGGCTGTGAGCGAAGCAAGCAAGCAGGTGAAGAAGCTGGAGAAGGGCGGCAATGCATCTCAGACTGGTATGGTCTATGATGACGGCAACGGCCACTCCAGATACTCCCTCAAGACCTACCGAGAGGGCGGCAGAGACACTCTTGGCCGATGGCTGGCCGACCGAGTGAAGGCTGGCGACCTGGATGGCAGGGATGCGAAAGACATGATCAAGGAGATGGACCGGATCTACGACATCTGCAACAAGTATACCGATGTCTATGCTCCTTTTGGCAAGTGGTCCGAGGCGGAGGTCGTCCGGGACGACAATGGTGACCCCGTATTCTCTGTGGTCAAAGCCAATGGCGATTACCCCATGAACATGGACTTCTCCCTGGTGTGCAAGAAGCGCAGACCTCTGGATGCCGTCCTCAATTCTCTGGTTGAACAGGGTCTTGCCGAGAAGTTCGCCCTGGACAAGGAGTCCATCGTGGTGCTGAACGACATCATCCGCCGCCACGGCTTTGAGACGGCCTGCTCCCTGTGCTTCGTGGATGCCAAGAGATTCCGTGTCACCGAGGTGGCAGACCAGTTCGCTTCCATGTACAACAGGTTGGTTCGCAGTATGGTGCCGAAAGGAAAGTCCTATCCGGTGGCATCCTTCAACTTTGGTGGCGACAAAACCGTCAAGAAAGTCTCTGGCGGCATCGACACCATGAAGGACGGCGACCTGAACTTCAAGGAGATCGAGAAGACCATCCGTACCACCGGCGAAAAGTCTGTGGCACACAAGATCGCTGTTCACCTCCGGGACAATCCCGCTGACCGCAAGCTGGTCCGCCGTGGCGACTTTATTTCCACCGCTGGTTTTGACCGGGTGAAGAAAGACAACCCTGCCCTGCTGAGTCTCTACAACTCCAAGAAGGGAAGTGCAGGTCCGAAGGCATCCTTCTCCGATGTTCAGTATCTGTCTGAGATTTTGGAGCAGAAGTTCTTCAAGCGGGATGCCGCTTATGCCGTTGGTGGTGTCCGCATCCAGTCCTTCTCCGACTATATGCCCCGACTCTTCTTTGACTATGCACAGATGATCGCCGACCTGGCCGCTAAGAAACTGCCTGCCCACGGATACACCAAAGAAGCTCTCTTTGCCCAGCAGTTCGGACAGACTGGCGTGAAGATCAATCTGTCTCTGGTCCCGAAGGTGGTCGAAGGCGGTGTAGCACCCGGTCTGGATGCCAACGGGAACTATGTGTGGCAGGAAGGTCAGTCCTTTGGCTCTGCTGTCTCTGACAAGGACAACGGCAAGGCTGGCTTTGACCTGGCTGTTCAGATCCAGAACGCAGAAGGGTACGGAGACAACTGCGGCACCATCGCCGTAGGTGTCAGCGATAAACACATCGAGAAAATGTTGGATGACCCTGACATCCGGATGATCATCCCCTACCACAAGAGCGGCCTGAATCCTATTGTGGCGGCGATGAACAAGATCGATAAGTTCGAGAACTACACCAACTACCAGAACACCCGGAGCAAGAAAACCGGGAAGAAGGTCGATGCTCACTTCGACTTCAACACGGAACTTCAGAAGCTTGGGGATGCAAAGGCTGCTGCTGATGCGTACCTGGCATGGTGCGAAGAGAATGGGTATCTTCCCAAGTTCGATATCCCCAGCAGAAAGTTCTTCCCCTCTCAGCACCCCAACTACTACAAGCTGCTCATCGACTTCTCTGCCTACAACAGTGATGGAAAGGCAACTCCCCAGGGCGATGTCCGCATCCAGTATCCCCAGGAGGGCGATGCATTCGGCTCTCTGAACGACCTGATCAAGCAGGGCCTGGAAGAGGATGCACTGGCACAGGCCAAGCTGGACAAGGGTGTGAAGCCTATTCTGGATGATGTCGAAAAGGAGCTGTCTGCCCGTGATACCGAGTGGGCCAACAGCGGGAAGAAATACTCCCTGAAGATCGACAGCGAAGGGCGGCCTCTGTCTGACCGCCAGGTGGAATTCTTCTCCGAGTCCCAGGTTCGGGATAACCTCGGTTTCCTCCAGATTGTCTACCACGGCACCAAGAACCCCGGCTTCACCCAGTTCGATACCTGGGAAGGTGCATGGGTCAGCCCAAACCGAGAGTACGCAGAGGCATATGCCGCAGAGGGCAGTCAGCCCTATGAGCTGTACGCCAACATCACCAAGCCTGCCGATCTGGGAGAACTGAATGTTCCTCTGGATGAAAAGGTTGGCCGCAGACTGGCTGAGGCTATCGGTGTCAGCTACTCTGCGCTCCGTAAGGATGTTTCCCGCCTGTCCGGGCAGTTTGCCTACGAGCTGACAAAGGGCCGATACTTTGTGAAGCTTGCCCGACAGAAGGGATTTGACGGCTTCATGGCTACCGAGGCCGGGGTAGAGACCTGGGCCGTGTTCAGCCCCGAACAGCTCAAAGAGGTTGGCAACACCAACCCAGCTGGATCCGGCGACATCCGCTACTCTCTCAAGGGCATCAGCGGCTACGAGAACCTGGTGGAGAAATTTGACGACATCCCCAAGCGAACCAAAGCGAGTCGACCCAAGACCGTGGAGGAGCAAGCTCTGGTGGATGATATGTACTATGGTCGAAAGGCTGAAGAACGGAGGGTCAAGTCGAAGGAGGCTGTAGCCGAAGCGAAGCAGGAAGGCCGTGATGCGGTCAGAGCAGCTCGCGCTGAAGGTAGAGAGGCTGTCCGAGAGGCTCGTGCCGAAGGCAGAGAGGCGGTCAAGGCTGTCCGCGCGGAGGACCGGGAAACCAAGCGGATTGCTGTTCAGAAGGCCAAGTTCGACCAGAAGGCTAGGGATGAAGAACGCATCCGAAATCTGAGAGAGCGAAAGAACACCCAAATCGCCGACATCAAGGCAAAGCACCGCGAGAGAATCAAGCTCGTCAAAGCGGAAGGCAGAGCCGAGCGGGATGCCGCTGTCAGCAAGGTCAAGGAACACTACAAGGGCAAGGAGGCAAAGGCGAGAGAGTCCCGTCAGGCGAGAGAACTGCGGAACAAGATCGTCCGCCATGTCAATGACCTTCGCAAGAAGCTGATAACTCCCTCCGACAACCAGCACATCCCCAAGAAGCTGGAGCCTGCCGTGGCAAACCTCCTGGCCTGCATCAACATGGAGAGCGGCTACGCCTACGATCCTGCCACCATGCGCCAGGTAATCCGCAAGGACGGCAAGTCCGGCGGCATGGTAGGCAAGCATGTGCCGAAGGGCCAGGGTACTCCTACCGCTAGAACCAAAGCGTTCCAGGAACTGCGCCTTGCTTACGAGAAGATTCTCTCTGAAGCTGACCAGCAGATGGTCATCGACCCCGACCTGATGACCAACATCCAGGAGATGGAGGCTCTGAAGGACACTCCCATCGGCGATCTGACTGTCTCTCAGCTGACTACCATGTGGAACACCATTCGTGCTGTGGAGGCAAGCATCACCTCCTACAACAAGTTGTTCGGACAGCAGAAGTTCGAGACCATCCGTGAGGTGGCCGAAGGTCTGAAGGCTGACAACGCAGGCAAGCGCGACCGTGGTGATTACCGTGGCCCCATCGGCGCAATGGACAAGCTGATCAATGCTGGCATGCTCACCCCGGAAAGCTATTTCCACCGCTTGGGCAAGACTGGCGAGAGCATCTTCCGAATGCTCCGCAATGCCCAGGACAAGCACATCGGCCTCATGCAGGAGGCTCAGAAGTACACCGAAATGGTGGTCAAGGATGTGGATGTCCGCAAGCTGGAGAAGGAGCCCCATACTTTCGATGTGGAAGGTCAGCAGGTCACCATGACTACCGCTCAGATCATGTCCTTGTATGAGCTGATGAAGAGACAGCAGGCTGTTGACCACGTTGTGGAAGGCGGCATCCGTGTGGAGGCTGTCAGCAAGGGCCTGAAGAAGAAGGGTATGTCCGAGGCCGTCCGTGTCTCCCCTGAAAAGGTGGGAGAGATCCTGGAAGTCCTGACCCCCAAGCAGATTGAGATTGCTGATGGTCTCCAGAAGTTCATGGGTGACCGACTGTCTCAGCTGGGCAACGAGGCCAGCATGGAGGTCTACGGCTACGAGAAGTTCGAGGAGAAGAACTACTTCCCCATCAAGGTAGACTCCAACCAGACGATCTCTGACCAGGCGAAGGATGCTGTGTCTGCCACCATTGCAGGGCGCGGCTTCACAAAGGGTACAAAGCCTCATGCCAACAACGCACTGATGGTTCGCAATATCTTCGATGTGTACGCCGACCATGTGACGGACATGGCCACCTATAGCTCCTGGCTGGCTCCGATGGAGAACCTCCAGCGCATCTTCAACTTCAAGTTCCGGGATGATGAGGGCAACCTTACCGGGACCGTGAAGGGCCTGATCCACCGCATCTACGGCCAGAATGGCGAGGCATACTGGAAGAAGCTGACCGAGGACCTGAACAACGGCATGAAGGGTGTCAACGACAACCCCTTCCAGGCTCTGATCGGTAACTATAAAGCATCTGCTATCGGCGCAAACCTCCGCGTGTTCGTGCAGCAGCCCACCTCCATCCTTCGCGCGCTGGACAGCATCAGCATGGCCGACTTCATGGCTGGCATTACCAAAGCAAACCCCAACACATGGAAGAAGGTAAAAGAGTACGCGCCCATCGCTGTGTGGAAGGATTGGGGCTACTTTGATGCTGACACCGGCAGACAGATGAAGTCCATCCTCTTCGGTGATGACTCCGGAATTGCAAAGGTCAACAACGCCCTGATGGCACCGGCTGGTGCGATGGACTCCCTGGCCTGGAGCCACATCTGGAATGCTCTGGAGGTGGAGACCGCTCGGAAGCACAAGGACCTCCAGAAGGGCAGCGATGCATTCTACAAGAAGGTTGCCGAGCGGTTCAACGAAGTTGTGGACCATACTCAGGTGGTGGACGGTATCCTCCAGAGATCCCAGGTCATGCGCTCCCCTGATGGCGTGACTAAGATGGCCACCAGCTTTATGGCCGAGCCTACCAAGATCTTCAACATGTTCACTACGGCTGCCTACGACATGAGAAAGAGCCAGGACAATGCTTTCCGCAAGAAGGCGAGAAAGACGATGGCTCGGACCTCTGTGGCCCTGTTCATCTCCTTCGTTGCCAATGCTGCCGCCCAGTCTCTGGTGGACGCATTCCGTGACGACGACAAGGACGAGGAATACTGGGAGAAATTCTTCCAGGCGTTTGTCGGCCTGGAGGGTGATGAGGAGACCAAGATGGACAAGGTCAAGTCCATTGCCTCTGGCAACATGGGCAAGGCTCTGAACCCCTTCGGTTACCTACCCTTCGTGAAGGATGTCGTTTCCCTGGTCGAAGGCTACGATGTCAGCCGAATGGATATGGAGTCCATCTCCAATGTCGTCCTGGCTGTGGGTAACTGCATCAAGTCCCTCAACGGCGAGGGGAAGATGACTCCGGCTAACGCATTGCTCAACCTGGCCGCCGAATTGTCCCGCTTCCTGGGCACCCCTGTCTCCAACATCAAGCGAGATGTGATGGCTGGCATCAACACCTGGCTGAACCTTACCGATAACTACAAGGGTCAGTACGCCGTGGCGAAGGTCCTGTACGATGTGAACTACTCCGGCAACAAGGGCATGTTCTTGGACATTGCCTATCTGGCGTGGCGTGACGGCGACAAGGAGACCTTTGTTCAGATCAGCCAGGACCTGATGGATGCATTCCCTGATGATGTCAATGGACAGACCATCGAGTCCGCCATGAAGTCCCACACCGAGAAGCAGATGGAGGAGGATCCTGAGTATCAGCCCACCCAGACCCTGGAGGATCTCATCGGTATCCTGCCTGAGTACGCCGAAGAGGAAGAAAAGGAAGAGGAGTTCAGCGCAAAGAACCTGAATGCCGAGGAGTACAATCGTTTCATGCAGCAGAGAGCAGAGTCCTACCGCCGGTACGAGGATGCTGTCACCAACAGCCCTGTCTGGGGCGAGATGGACGACAAGGCGAAGGACAAGGTCATCAGCCAGCTGTGGAAGTATGCCGCCCAGACGGCACTGGAGGATGTCTCCGGTGGCAAGTTCGTGATGGATGAATCTGCTATGGTCAAGGCCAAGAGCCTGGAGGAGAACCACCAGGTCGATCCTGGCACGTTCTTCACCCTCTACGGCATGACCAGTGTCATCAAGAGCGACAAGAACGTGGACGGCGAGGAGATCTCTGACTCTGCCGCCTACAAGAAGCTGCTGACTGTAAGGGAGTCCGGCCTCTTGGACAGCTACACCGACGAACAGCAGACCGCTGTGTATGGTGCTTTGGAGATCAGTGGAAAACTCCGCAGCATGAGCGAGGATGCCCTGACTGATATTGCCGCTAAGATTGAAGCCGAGAAGAATGCCCCCAGCTTCTATGCCGACTTCCCTGAAGAGAAGCGGGAGGAAGTAGAAGGCATCCTGGAGACCCTCGGTTCCTTCACTACGGAGTACGACTCCAAAGGCAAGCAGATCAGCGGCAAGGGTAAGCAGGACAAAATCAAAGCGGAAATCTACACCCACTACAACAGTGGCGAGTACACCGCCCATCAGTGCTACCTGCTGTTCCATCGCTTCTACACCAGCGACAAGAACAACCCCTGGGCTTACGCCAAGAACGGGTAAAGCAAAGAGGACCGGTTTCCCGGTCCTCTTTTTTATGCTCGTGTAAGTGAAATGAATTTGCAAATGAGTGAAAATTTGAGTTATCTTCATGCAAATCAGTGAACGATTTCTCAAAAAGTAACATAAATTGAGAGGTCGATTCGCAAATCAGGTGAGAATATAGCATTTTGGGATGCTTTTGTGTGCATGAGGAAGGTAGGAGGGAGTGTTCCAATAGATAAAGAGGCAGAGGGGTTATTCCTCTGCCTCTACACCGTTTCTGATGGATGGGCACAGTAAACGGGGAGTTTATTATTCTTCGATGTTTTCGTGGGGGGCGTTCAGGATTCCCTGGAGTGCGGCGAGAAGATTGTGGGCGCTCTGGCCAGTCATCACTAAATTGGCCACAGGGATATTTTCGGTGGGCATTTCAGCAACAACGGCATTTGCGGCATCTTCGGGAACCTGAGGGACACTTTGGAAAAAGTTGATCATAACTTCAGAGCCATCAAAGTTCATGGCGACGTTAAAACGATTGGTATAAGCTTGCATTTAGTTACCTCCTAGAATACCGGTCAGTCATGCTTTGCTACTGGCGAACCAACTGGAACCGGGGGAAGAGGCACTGATATATTTGCAAATCCTGGCGGCATCGGCGGCAGGAGTCGGCGAAATATAATAGGCCTCTGTTTTTGGCTGGGGGTTTTTGAAAGAGATCGTCAAAGGTAATTCCAACTGCTGGGAGATCTCAATCAGAGTTTTGATTTGGAAATTACAGTCTGCATTTTCCCACTTTGAAATAGTTGCCTGGGATCGTCCGAGTTTCTCGGCAAGGGCAGTTTGGGTAAGTCCGAGTTCAATTCGACGGGTAGTGATCTGGGAAGCCAAATCAGACGCAATGTCGGCAAAGCGGAGATCCTCTGCGGAAAAGCCGTCAGACAAAGTGGAGAGCAGTTCCAAAATGTTATTCTCCATGATCGTGCGCCTCCAAAATAGTGTTAAGACGTTGTGTTGCAATGGGGATGTGAGTTTGGTATTCGGAGACTTTTTTTCCTGACCGCTCATGAAAAGCCAGTAGAAGCACAGGGGATCCGGCTGGCAGGAAGGCATACAGAATTCGAACGTTAAAGCCTTTGCCGCTTAAATGCATACTGTATAACCCTTCGGCGGTATGGGCAAGCGATTCAAATTCTTGATGACGGATGGCGTTCACGCCGTGCTCACCAAGAAACCTAAGACGAACCAGCAGGAGATTGAAGAACTTTTTTTCAAAGCCGGATCTCTCGATGATTGCTGTGATTTCTTGTGCGAGACTTTCGTGAACTAAAAAGTTTCCGAACAGAGCGGATAAGAAAGCTAGGATATCGTCTCGATTCATAGTATTCTCCAGAAATTATTATATTACACAAAGATGATATTAGCAATGGCGAAAATTGCGGATATTCGCTGTAAGGTATAAAATTATTTTAGTACATTGCGGTAACCATTGCAAGACTATTTCTGCATTGTTGAGCAAGATAAAAACAAAAAGGACACTGAGAGACTGGGCTGAGTGATGTTTTGTGTGTTATGGGAGAATATGGAACAAAGAGAGGACAGCACTCGGACTTGCCAGCCCCTTTCGCGCGCGCGTGGGAACGATGGACCCGGATCGGGATTCTTTTTTTGCGTGGGGGGCGTATTCCGCTGCAAGCTGTGATATGATAGGAGTGCATCAGTTAGTGCCACAAGAAGGACCCCTCTCATCCGTGAAGTCAGTACCAGCCGCCTGGTTTCTGGAAGAGAGCGGGTCCTTCGGCCTTTTTCTGCTTGGTAACAATAGAACGCCTGTTCGCTTCTGGGGTCGCTTTAGCTTTGCCCTACATCGGATACTGCTCTGTCACCGAAACGACCTCAGAGGGTCACCAGGAGGCTCGGAGAGGGTGTATTAGAACGAATGTGCGAGAAAAGAGGCTCCGGGGTTATCCTAGAGCCTCTTCTATGTTTTGTTTCATGCTGTCTCGTTCGTGTGCTGGCTTTCAAGAATGTCGCGTATAGCATTCGGGGTGAGTTCATTGCGGTTTTGGGTGATGGCCAGGATGGCGCAGAGAGCGGCAAGAGTGCGCCTGGGATTTTCGCAGCGGTTGATCCGCTCGGTGATTCTCTGGATGTTGGGTTTGTCGGTCATTGGGATTTCCTCCTTGATTTCTTGGAGGGGGCCGTGGTACAATGACCTTGACCCCCTCGGGGTGGTTCGGGCTTCATATCCAAAGGCTTTGGTCGGCGTGTTGGATATGGGGCCTTTTTCATGCCACCACAAAGCGGCGGGTGGTGGTCTGCTTGGTGAACATAGCGGCGACCTCTGGGAAGGTGGCTCTGAGAGCCTTGCCATCCAGACGGGAAGAGGTGACAGGCTTCCAGGTAACCTTGTACTCTCCTGCTCTCAGTTCTTCCTGGTCACCCATGTGGGCCTTCAGGCTATCCTTGATGGATTCCGCTTCTGCCTGGGCCTCTGCGATTAGAGCTTCCAATTCTCTCAGCTCTCGGATCATGGCGGTCAGTTCAGTGTTGCTCATGGTGTGTACCTCCTTCAGATCAGTGCGCCCAGGATCATGCCCAGGACGATCAATGCGGTGTGCAGGGCCGCGGTGGTCAGCTGAGTCTTTCTCTGCTGGGCCTTGCGGCGTCGTTCCCGTCTGGCCTGTTGTGCGGGGCTGTTGCAAGCCCTGAGGAAAACGTCCTGGTCGTCGTGGCGACGGTTTGCCTGGATGGGGATTATGTTGCTATTCATTGCTGTACCTCCTGTAGTTTGTTGGTGGAGTGCCCGTTGTTCGTGCCTTTATCTCCTGCACATATCGGTGTCACGGGTTGCCGGGTTTTGTCTGCGAGTTGCCGTCCCTCTCTATGGTGTTATCATAGCATACTGTACCCAGTATGTAAATCGGCGTAATGGATAAATGTACCCAGTATGTTTTGTGGAACTTGCATACTGTACCCAGTATATAGAATGTGGTATACTATGGGCAAAACATTATGGGTGAGGTGAACACTATGGGAAGAACTTCGAGCGCAGTCAAAGATAAATGGAACGCAAAGACTTATGATGAGATAAAGATTAGAGTCCCCAAAGGAGAAAAGGAAAACGTACAGGCCCACGCCTCCAGCCGTGGCGAATCCGTGAACGCATTCATCAACCGGGCGATCAACAACCAGATCGAGCGGGATAAGGAGGAGATTTGATGCCCGTAGTTGATGCAGGAACTCACCGGTGTAAAAGATGTGGAAAGTTATTTGAGTGGGAGTATTTTGAACCCGCAAGAAGTCATATGAGTAGTCCGTTTTATCAGGTGGAGAAGATGCCAGATCCAAAGCGCTTGGTTCGTATGATCAGTGGCCCTGACGGGTTGCTGACGTATCGGAAAAATTGTCCACATTGCGACTACGGCAACGAGATACGCGGAACAGGGCGGGTTGAGGCTGTTGATGAGTAAGGGAGTTGCCGAACAGGAGGTGCAAAGGTGTATAGCAGGCTTCTTTTCGATGAGCCTCCAATACTTGTACTGCCGACACTTGCAGAAGCGGTTGGGTTGAATGAGGCCATAGTGCTGCAGCAAGTACATTACTGGCTGGAGAAGAACAGGAAAGACCGGCGGAACATCAGAGATGGTTACGTCTGGGTTTATAACTCCTACTCTGGATGGACCGAGCAGTTTCCCTGGTGGTCCGAAAGTACCGTAAAGCGCATCTTTACTGGCTTGGAAAAGTCCGGTTTGTTGGTGAGCGGGAATTACAACAAGGCCAAGATGGACCGGACAAAGTGGTATCGTATCGATTATGAGAAGCTTGGAACATATGCGCCATCAGGTCAATTTGACCCGATGGAAGAGGTCAATGTGACCCGAGCTATACCAGAGACTAACTCAAAGACTAACGAAGAGAAAGTAACAAAGGCTCAGCTAGCTGAGCTGCACACTGAGGAAAGATGCAAAAGGGAAGCTCGAGAGAGCATTTTCCAAGAGGTGACTCGGGAATATGGCCATGACCGAGCATCAGAAATGCTTTCTGTCGTGGACTGGTATATCGATCAAGCCTATCCTTTTTTTGTGGGTGTAGATCACCCCGAGGAGAATAAGGCCAAGCGGATGGTGTTTGCGCAGAAACTTTTGGAGTGTTCAGATGAAACGATGGTCGGCGATCAGTATGTGATAAGGGCCGTGGACCGAGCTATTCGGAACTACGAGAATTGCAATCCAACGATATACTACATGACGACTCCGGCGGTGTTAGGATACTGGCTCATTCAGGATGAGGACATTGGGTACGAGTCAGTCAATGATACAAAGTATGCGCCTGTTGAAGCCATGTACTAGAGTGAACAAAAAAGTGAGCGAAGGAATAAAGATCTGTGTGGTCGTTACCGGCAGCTTCGGCGATATAAATTTTGTAGCGCAGCAAAACGATTCCCGCTCGAAAAGGCTCAAAATTTGTCCGCTATTTGTCCGCTATTTGCGTTTTTGTCCGCTACAAGTTGTGAAAGGTTGCAAAAGGGTAACACTAAAAAAGTCAATAATATCAAGCTTTTTTGGAGTTTATGAGAGGATGTGAAAAGCAATCCAACCCATTCAAGTCCCGTTATCCGCACCAAAAGCTCTGAGTCTCTTGGCTTGGGGCTTTTGTTTTTGCCGGAATATGTTTGCAGAAATTTCATCCTTTTTTGACATTTCTGTGCTAAAATAAAAAGACTACGATTTTGTACATTGGAAGGGATATAGTATGTCGACCAATATGAAAAACGTCATTGCCGAAACCTTTTTTGCCATGGTGAAGGAGAAGGGCGTGGATAAAATCACCGTCAAGGATCTGGTGGAGAACTGCCACATTTCCCGGCAGACCTTCTACTATCATTTCCAGGATATTCTGGATGTGGTGGAGTGGTCCGCCCGGCGCGGCATCCAGCGGGCGGTGGAGATGACCCTGGAGATCCGCACCCCTGAGCTGGTGATGGAAAAGGTGGTGGAAGCCGCCCGGGATAATTGGGAGATCATGGATAGCCTGATGAAGTCCCAGAAGCGGGAGTACATCGAGCGGATCTTTGCCAATACCCTTCGAGACTATGTCCTGGAGCTGGTTGCCAAGAATGCGCCGGGGATGACCTTTAACTACGATGACACCGTGGTGGCCATCCAGTTTTATGCCCACGGTATTGCCGGGGTCCTGATGGAGCAGTGCGGCAAGCCCGACTGTGATACCAAGCGGCTGGCCGGTCAGCTGCTGGGTCTGATCCAGGGCAGGGCGTTTGAAAGCAAGTGAAGAAGAGGATGTGACCTGTGGGTCGCATCCTCTTTTAGACTGTCGAAAAAGGTAAGCCTTTTCCGACATAGGGGATCGCAGCCTGCTGCATCGCATAAATTGTGCGCCTGTGGCACGCAATTTCCACGTTTGCAGGCTGAGAAGTGTTTTCTGGCACGCACAGGTCGCGCCAGAAAACGTACTTGGTTGGATTTCGCCGTTGCGACGGCGAAACTCTGCGAGATTTTTTGACACGCTGAAAGGAGATAAGCCGTGCTTGATTTTGCGGAAATTCTGAAAGTGATATTCCTGGGCATTGTGGAGGGCATCACCGAGTGGCTGCCCATCAGCAGCACGGGACACATGATCCTGGTGGATGAGTTCATCCGCATGAACGTCAGCCAGGACTTTAAGGATATGTTCTTTGTGGTCATCCAGCTGGGGGCCATCCTGGCGGTGGTCCTGCTCTTCTGGGGGAAGATGTGGCCCTTCCAGTGGAAGGACAAAACCAAACCCCTGGTAAGGATGGACACCATCGACCTGTGGCTGAAGGTGGTGGTGGCCTGTATCCCCGGTGCGGTGGTGACCATCCTCTTTGACGACTGGATCGAAGCCCACCTCCACACCCCGGTGGTCATTGCGGCCATGCTCATCCTGGTGGGCATCGCCTTTATCTTCATTGAAAACTGGAACAAGGGACGCGTCCCCAAAGTGGCCACTCTGGAGGACATCACCTACCGGACAGCCTTCCTCATCGGCCTCTTCCAGGTCCTGTCCATCATTCCCGGCACCTCCCGTTCCGGCGCTACCATCGTGGGCGCTCTGCTCATCGGGGTCTCCCGGGTGGCGGCGGCTGAGTTCACCTTCTTCCTGGCGGTGCCGGTCATGTTCGGCCTGAGCCTGCTGAAGCTTTTGAAGTTCGGCTTTGTGTTCACCGGGCCGGAGCTTATGACTCTGGTGATCGGTTCCCTGGTGGCCTTCCTGGTGTCCGTCCTGGTTATCAAGTTCCTCATGGGCTACATCAAAAAGAATGACTTCAAGGTCTTTGGCTGGTACCGTATCGCGCTGGGCATTGTGGTCCTGGTGTATTTTGCGTTGGTTGGATGAAAAGGTCCGCCGTTCTCCGGGAACGGCGGACCTTTTTGAACTCCCCCCTTGACAGAGTGGGTCTAGGGGTATAAACTATAGAGGAAGAATATCCTGTCAATGGAGGAAAAGAGTATGGAGTATCATATTGCGGCCAGTGAGTACCGCTTTATGCAGATCGTGTGGGAGCATGCCCCTGTGGGCTCCGGCGAGATCGTGCGTCTGTGCGGAGAGAAGCTGGGATGGAAAAAGTCCACCACCTACACCGTGCTGAAGAAGATGTGCGACAAGGGGCTTTTGAACAACGAGAAGGCCATGGTCACCGTGGCGGTCCCCCGGGAAAAGGTGGACAACTACGCTGCCGAGGACTTTGTGGGCCGTACCTTCGGCGGGTCCCTGCCTGGGTTTCTGACGGCCTTTATGGGCGGGAAGAAGCTCACTGCCCAGGAGGCTGACCAGCTGAAGAACCTCATCGACCAGTATCAGGAATAAACGATTGGGGCTGCTGCCGATGGCGGCGGCCCTTGTGTCTTGGAAAGGAGGGTGTCTGTGGAGGATTCTGCAGCCAAGGGGGTCCCGTTGGGGAAGCTCTTCCTCAGCATGCTTTATATCAGTGCCTTCACCTTCGGCGGGGGCTTTGTCATTGTCACCTTCATGCGGAAAAAATTCGTGGACCAGCTCCACTGGATCGAGGAGGAGGAGATGCTGGACCTCATCGCCCTGGCCCAGTCCTGCCCGGGTGCCATGGCCATCAACACCTCCATCCTGGTGGGCTGGCGGAAGGCGGGACTTCCCGGGATGCTGGTGTCCGTTCTGGGCACTGTCATCCCTCCTGTGACCATCATCACCGTGATCTCCTTCTTTTACGATGCCTTTGCTTCCAATCCCTGGGTGGCTCTGGCCCTGAAGGGGATGCAGGCCGGCGTGGCGGCGGTCTTTCTGGATGTGGTCTGCTCCATGGGGGCGAGCCTTGTCAAGGGGAAGTCTGCCCTGAACTATGTCATCCTGGCGGCGGCCTTCGTGGCCACCTTTGTCTTTGATCTGAACGTGGTCTTCATCATCCTGGGGGCGGCCCTTCTGGGCATCCTTCGGACCCTGTGGGGGAAGAGAAAGGGGGCGGCGGCGTGATCTATCTGCAGCTGTACCTGTCCTTTGTCCAGGTTGGTCTGTTTGCCATTGGCGGCGGCTACGCAGCCTTGCCCCTGATTCAGAACCAGGTGGTGGAGCTGCACTCCTGGCTCTCTCTGGCAGAGTTCACCGATCTCATCGCCATTGCGGAGATGACCCCCGGGCCCCTGGCCATCAATGCCGCCACCTTTGCGGGGATCCGTGTGGGCGGCGTATTGGGGGGATTGGTGGGGACCCTGGGCTTTGTGACCCCTGCCCTGGTCATCGTGTCCCTGATGGGATTCGTCTACTACCGCTATAAGGGGCTGACCCTGCTGCAGAGCATTCTCTCCAGCCTGCGCCCGGCGGTGGTGGCCCTGATTGCCGGGGCGGGCCTGTCCATTCTGGGCCAGGTCCTTTTTGCCGATGGCATGACCCTGGAGACCGTAAACTGGATCGGCGCTCTGCTGTTCTGTCTGGGCTTTTTCCTGCTGCGAAAGTTTAAGTGGAGCCCCATTCTGGTGATGGCCCTCTGCGGAGCCATCAGTCTGCTGCTGGGGTTGGTGGGCGTGGGGTGAGTGCGGTACTGCCCCCCTCATCAGTCACCTGCGGTGACAGCTTCTCCCCGGGGAGAAGCCTTGCCGTTGCCTGGAAGAGAAGCCTTCCCCCTGGGGGGAAGGTGCCCGCATCGTCCCGCAGGCGAACGCAGTTCGCCCCTACATGGTCAAACCTGCCGACATATTATGTAGGGGCGGCTATCAGCCGCCCGCCAACGTGGCGATGACCCGGAACGTAATTCGGGCGGATGCTATCCGCCCCTACGTACTCATACCGACAATGCGTTTAAAAGCATAAAAACCCGGCGTGACTTCGGTCACGCCGGGTTTCATATTGCTTGGAAAGAGAATTACTTGCTGTTGTACTTCTCCAGGCCCAGAGCCAGCAGGTCCATAGCGCGGGCCAGCTTATCAGCTTCCAGAACGTAAGCCATACGGATCTCGTTCTTGCCCTTGCCGGGAGTTGCGTACATGGACTCTGCGGGGGAGAACATGACGGTGTCGCCGTTGTCTTCGAACTCCTCCAGCAGCCACTGCTGGAACTTGTCTGCATCGTCAACGGGCAGAGCAGCCATGATGTAGAATGCGCCCTTGGGGCAGGAGAAGATGACGCCGGGCATCTTTTCCAGCTTAGCAACGCAGGTGTCGCGGCGCAGCTTGTACTCGTCACGGACAGCAGCGAAGTACTCGGGGCCGACGGAGTACAGAGCGGTGGAACCCACCTGGTCCAGGGTAGCAACGCACAGACGTGCCTGGCACATCTTCATGCAGTGGCTCATCAGTTCCTTGTTGCGGGACAGGATGCAGCCGACACGAGCGCCGCAAGCGGAGAAGCGCTTGGAGACGGTGTCCAGAACGATGACGTTCTCAGCAGCGTCGGTGTACTCGCCCAGGGACTGCAGGGGCTCGCCGCCGTAGACGAACTCACGGTAAGCCTCGTCGCCGATGATGAACAGGTTGTGCTCCTTGGCGATGTCGACCATCAGGCGCTGCTCTTCGGGGGTCAGGACCACGCCGGTGGGGTTACCGGGGTTGGTGATCATGATAGCGCGGGTCTTCTCGGTGATGCAGGCCTCGACCTTAGCGCGGTCAGCATAGTGATAGCCTTCCTCGGGGGTGGTGGTGATGGGCTTGATGACGCCGCCGGTCAGAGCGACCATGGTGTTGTAGTTGGGGTAGTAGGGTTCGGGGATCAGGATCTCGTCGCCCTCGTCCAGGATGGTGGACAGAACGATCTGCAGAGCCTCGGAACCGCCGACGGTGATCTGGATCTCGTCCTTCTCGAAGTGCATGTTCAGGTTGTCATAGTAAGCCTGGATTGCATCGATCAGCTCGGGCAGACCGGGGGATGCTGCGTACTCCAGAACGGGCTGCTCGAAAGCCTTGACTGCATCGAAGAATGCCTTGGGGGTCTCAACATCGGGCTGGCCGATGTTCAGGTGATAGATGTTACGGCCCTTAGCCTTAGCTGCCACTGCAAAGGGGTGGAACTTACGCATGGGGGACAGACCGCACTTTTCAATCTTGCTGGAAAATTTCATGATGTCCTTACCTCCGATTGAATCGTTATTTTCAATGATACCTTCGCGGTTACGTATATACATACAATAGTATTGTACGCCTCCCGGCAGATATTGTCAATCGCTGAGACTGTATTTTTGGTCGGAAAAGAGCGGGTTTTTGAAGGAAAAATTCCTTATAAAAGGATAAAGATTGTGGGGTATAAGAGAACATGACAGCCCTATTTGAGGTGGTTATCGGTCCCATTTGAGGATACAGGTATCTTTGCCGGTGTTCAGGTCCAGACAGCGGAGTGCGTAGTCGTCCACATAATACAGGCCATTGCCGCACACGGCCAGGTACTCCGGGCTGTCCTCGATCTCATGGATGGGGGTGATGGTTCCGCTGACCGGATCACAGGACACAAAGGGCAGGGTCTTTTCTCCGTCAGGATAGAGGAGGGTGGCGTACCAGAGAGAGCCGTCGGCATAGACGGGGGCTGCCCCAAAGTTGGTGGCATCGGTGAGAGGATAGGCATCCCTGCCGTCGTAGGGCAGGGTGTAGAAGGGGTGTCCCGTCTGGTGGTGGGTCCCGTCCCCATTGGGTTCGTACTGGATGCACCGGCACAGAAGGAAATCTTCAAAGAAGTACCACTCCACGGGTTCTGCCTTCATGGACCAGAAGTGGTTGTAGACCACCACGACCTCCTGGGTCTCCAGGTCGTACCGCTGCAGAATGCCCCCCTTGGCCATGAAGTAAATGCTGTCTCCTGCCATGTGCTCCCGGTAGGAGACCTCGCTGTGGCCAAAGGCTGGTGTGCTAAAGAGCCGCAGGGTCTGACTGCCGGTGCAGCTGGTGGCGTAGACTACATATTCCGGGTCGTCGTAATGCTCCCGGCAGGACCAGTAGATGGTGTCGTCCTGATAGTTGATGAACTGGAACTGACGAATCACAGTTTCGTTCACCGGGATGGTCCCCAGATGGAAGAGTTGGGTGCCCTCCGCCCGGTATACAGTTCCGGTGTCCTGGTCGATGCAGTAGAAGCCGGTTTCAGTCTGGCGGAAGGTACCATTAAACTCGGCCGGCACATCGACCCCGATGTACTCGGTCAGCTTGGTGGGGTGCTTGTCTCCTGGGGTGTGGCGGTAGACGGCATCCTCATAGCAGAAATAGACATACTCTCCGTCGGGGCTGGCGGTCAGGTTGTAGTCCCAGTCGGGCGGGGCGTTTTCGACACAGCCCCCTCGCCCCCCGAAGGGGACGGTGACCAGGACGGCCGCCAGACACAGACAGGCCGCCAGACCAGCCCCGGCCTTCCACCACTGCCGTTTGGGCTTGCCAGGCGGTGCCGCCTCCTGGATATATTCCTCCTTCACATTGGTGAGGGCGTGGAAAATGCGGAAATGTTTCATAGTGTGATCCCCTCCTGTTCCAGAAAAACTCTCAGCTTCTCCCGGGTTCGGAAGAGGGTGGTCTTCACCTTGCTTTCTGACATCCCATAGTCCCGGGCGATGTCCCGGATGGGGCTGGCGTACCAGTACCGCCGGAGGAAGAGCTTCCGGGTTTCGGGTTTCAGCCCTGCCAGAAACCGGTCCAGGGCCTGGGTCAGAGCCAGGTCGTCCACGGCCTGCTCTGTGGTGGATGGGTGGGGGATGCAGCCCCTCAGCTCCTCCAGGGCCAGGTCGGTCTCTCGGCCACCCCGTTTCTGGGTGTGATAGAACCGGTACTTATCCAGAGCCAGGTTCCTGGTGATCTTCCCCAGGAAGGCTTTCAGCAGACTGGGTTTCTTAGGGGGCATGGCGTTCCAGGCCTGGAGCCAGGTGTCGTTGACGCACTCCTCGCTGTCCTCCCGGTCCTGGAGGATGTTCCAGGCGATGGTGCGGCAGTAGGGGCCATATTTCAGGTCAGTTTCGCGGATGGCCTCTTCCGAGCGGGCCCAGTAGAGATCTATGATGCGGGTGTCGTTCATGGGGATCCCTCCTTTCCCTCATACAGACGGGAAATGGAACAGTTTGGTTACATGCATTTTACAAGAAATGTTGGGGAAAGGGAATGGTGAATTGCAGGCGGGGAAAAAGAAAAGAGCAAGTCGATACGACTTGCTCTTTTTGGCGGAGAAGGAGGGATTTGAACCCTCGAGACCCTTTTGGGGCCTACACGATTTCCAATCGTGCGCGCTCGGCCGGACTACGCGACTTCTCCAAGTAGATATTCTGTTTTGTTGCCTTGCAGACAACGTTGATTATTATAGCAGAACTTTGGAAAATGTCAAGGGTAAATTGATGGCATCCGGGGATAAATTTACAAGTGTGTTTCCAGGTTTGAAGGGAATAAAGAAAAGTCCCGAAGAAAAATCTTCAGGACTTTTTTGGCGGAGAAGGAGGGATTTGAACCCTCGAGACCCTTTTGGGGCCTACACGATTTCCAATCGTGCGCGCTCGGCCGGACTACGCGACTTCTCCAAGTAGATATTCTATTTTGTTGCCTTGCAGACAACAATGCTATTATAGCAGGTGTGCGGAAAAAGTCAAGAGGAAATTTCAAAAAATCAAAAATTTTTAGGAAGGAAAATACCGCTGTTTTTTGCCGGATCCACCTGGGGATCTGGTCTCATAGTCTCGCAGAGTTTGCTGCCCGCAGGCAGCAAATAGGATCTGATCATGTTTTCTGATGACATGTGCATCGGAAAACATACTTATCAGCCTGCTGGTGTGCCCGTAGGGCGCGCGCAGTCAGGCTGCAAGCCCACTCACAAGGAAAGTTCGGTGAAACCTGGTCTTTTTCTTGTGCTGAACGCAAAAAGCGGCCCCAGTAGGGCCGCCTTTTGCATCACTGCAGAGAAAGAAGAGTATGGAGTATCGAAAGGTGTCACAAATAGAAATTGTGTCCGCCGATGGTGCAGAAATAGGTGCGGGCCCGATCTGCCCAGGAATACATGGTGGTCACGTTGAAGTAGAGGCAGTCGTCGGCCTCCTTCACGCCGTCCAGGCAGAGCTTGGCAGCCACGATGCTGTCCTTGTCGGGATCCCGGTAGATGGTGCCGTTGGCCACGGGGGAGAACTGGTTGGGCTGGAAGATGACCTCCTCTACCGTGTTGGGGAAAGTGGGATCGGCCACTCGGTTCAGAATGACGGTGCCCACGGCGATCCGGCCCTTCATGGGCTGGTTGCCGGACTCGGCAAAGATGGCGTGGGAGAGCCAGTAGAGGTCCTCTTCGTTGTAAGTACGGGCTGTGACCGCAGGGGCAACCTGTTTCAGGACGATATCTTCTTCCGCCCCCAGTCCCTGGATGGTGCAGCCCAGGGCTTCGGCCAGGACGCTTACGGGCAGAAGGATCTCTCCGTTCTGGAGCAGGACACCGTCTGGGACATAGAGGTATCGGTCGTTGACCAGCACATAGCAGTCCTCTGCGATAGCGTGGAAGGACAGCTCCGAGGAGGTGGCGGTCAGGTGGCCGTCTTGGGTGGCCAGGGAGATGTCGGGATACAGGGCCTCCAGAATGGGACCGGCTTCGGCATAGGGTGTGCTGTTCACCATGGCTCGTTCGGCCAGGTGGCCGATGGATTTGCCGTTGACGGTGATGTCCGGTGCGGTACGAAGGTTCCCGTTGGTGGGTGCGGCGGTGAGAACGGGGATCACATCCGTGTAATCGGTGTAAGTGGGTTCCTGGCTCTGGGTAAAGATATACCCGCCGCCGGAGGAAGCCGACGTACTCAGACCGGAATCGAAGGAGGAACGTTCTGCGGCGAATGCTTGCAGGCAAAGCACCAGCAGAAGTGCGGTCAATACAGCCGCACTGGGCAGGTGTTTCTTCATGATTCAATCGACTCCTGTTTCTGATTATTTACGATTGTAACCGCATTGTAACATAAATGTAAGAAAAAATCAAGAAAAATGTAAAATAATGCGGAATTAACAACAAAAAATGACAAAATAGAGTCGCAATAACAACAAAGAGTGGGATAATGACGAAGGCACCCACAACATGTAGTCATGTTGTGGGTGCCTGATATCCTGCATAAAGATACAATTTTTGAAAAAACTACAGGGCTTACACCTGCTCCAGCTTGCTGTAAGCCTTGGCCACGAAACGCTCGTTCTGGATGATGGCGCGTTCATGGACACCCTCACCGATGGGGCCTTTGGCGTCCCAGGCGGTGACCTTGTAGACCAGCTTCCGGCCTTCCACGGCGGTGAGCTCTGCCTTGCAGGTCACCTCCAGGCCCACGGGGGTGGCGCTCAGGTGCTGGGCGTTCATGAGGATGCCCACGGAGCCGCTGCCCTCCTCCAGGTGGTCGGCCACGGCCTTCCAGGCGGCCTCCTCCATTTTGGCGATCATGACCGGGGTGGCCAGCACGTCCAGGGTGCCGCTGCCCACCGTCTTGGCGGTCAGGTCATGGGTGACGGAAAAGGTGATCTCGTGAGAAAGTCCGGGTGCTAACATGGAAAAACCTCCTGTACAGATGTTGTGGGTAAGGGGGATCGCCCCCACTTGATTTGGCCCATTGTAGCAGATTTTTGACCAAAGGCAAAGGTAAAATCCGACAAAAGAATGGAAATTGTGGGCTATCTGAAGAGGTATTGGCAAAGTGCCCAAATAGCAGAAGGTAAATTTGGGCAACCTATCGGACTATGACTGTATTGACGTTTTTTATAAGGTGGGGTAGAATATGTGAGTAAAGTTGTGTACATACACACTGGAGTACAATCAAAGACAGGAGGATACACCAAAATGTTCGAACATTACGAAAATTATTCTCGTTATATCCCCGACATCATGCTGAAGAAGCACAAGAAGCATGAAGAGTATCTGTCCAATGCCTACGCTGGCATGACCCACGAAGAGATCTACAAGTCCAAGCTGGGTACCGTGGAAGACGCTCTGGCTATCATCGAGTCCGGTGACTGCATCGTCAACTCCATCCACGCTTGCGAGCCCCGTATGTGGCTGCGCAACCTGCACACCATCGCTGATCGCATCGACGCTAACAACCCCGTCGAGCTGTGGACCTGCGTGCATCGCTGGGGCCCCGAGTACAAGATCTACGATGCTGAGTACAAGGACAAGTTCCATCACAACACCTTCTTCTATGATGGCAACTTCCGTAAGGCTCATCCCTCCGGCATGGTCTCTTACTTCCCCATCCACCTGCACAACTATGGCCAGGAGCTGCACCGCTGCAAGCGCCCCAACGTTGTCGTTGTCGGCGTTTCCTCCATGGACGAGCACGGCTACTGCTGCTGCTCCTGCGACCTGCAGTGGCAGATGGAGTCCTTCTACTCCGCAGACAAGATCATCTTCGAGGTCAACCCCGCAATTCCTCACCTGCCCGGCGACTGCGCACTGCCCGTCTCCATGGCTGACGTGATCTACGAGTCCGACCTGTCCCTGTACGAGCTGCAGGATCCCCCCATCGGCGAAGCTGAGAAGACCATCGCTGGCTACGCTGCTGAGATGGTTCACGACGGCGACTGCATCCAGCTGGGCTTCGGCGGCATCCCCAACGCAATCGGCTTCGAGCTGATGGACCGTCACGACCTGGGCATCCACACCGAGCAGATCGGTGCTTCCATGGCTCGTATGATCCAGAAGGGCGTTGTCACCAACCGTTACAAGAACCTGGATAAGGGCTGGTCCGTCGGTGCTTTCATCATCGCTGACAACTTCACCTACAACTACCTGAACAACCATCCCCGTGTCATGATGCGCCGCGGCCGTTACACCAACGACCCCGAGAACATCGCACGTCAGGACAACATGGTTTCCATCAACGCTGCTCTGCAGATCGACCTGACCGGTCAGGTTGCAGCTGAGGCTGTTGCTCACCTGCAGTTCTCCGGTACCGGTGGTGCTACCGACTACGCATACGGTGCATTCCACTCCAAGGGCGGCCGAGCCATGCTGTGCCAGATCTCCACTGCTAAGAAGGGCACCGTTTCCCGTATCGCTCCCATCCTGGATCCCGGCTCCATCGTGTCCGTTTCCAGAAACATCACCGACATGATCATCACCGAGTACGGTGTTGCTAAGATCCGTCAGCGCACTGTTAAGCAGCGCGTTGAGAACCTGATCGCTGTTGCTCACCCCGACTTCCGTGCTGAGCTGCG